>CANRBN010000204.1 GCA_947628865.1 uncultured Gemmiger sp. | reverse complement strand
CACATTCGCCTTGTGAGAAAGCCCACGACCCGCCGGCGGCGAATCCGTCCGGTGGACGGTTCGCCAGGGCGCGGGAGAATCCCGCCGGCCCCCAACCCCCCCGCCATGCCTCCCGCCGGCGCGAAAGGGCAACAGCGGCGCGCGGGAATGCCTGTCGAAAAGGGACAACACATTCGCCTTGTGAGAAAGCCCACGACCCGCCGGCGGCGAATCCGTCCGGTGGACGGTTCGCCAGGGCGCGGGAGGATCCCGCCGGCCCCCAAACCTCCCGCCATGCCTCCCGCCGGCGCCAAAACGCCCGCCATGGCCGCCCCGCGCGGAAAATGTACTTTTTCCTTGCACAATCGCGCAAAATGATGTATGCTGAAAATACCGGAAATCAAAAACGCAAGGAGGTTCTTTCCATGGGCAAGTTCGTTATCAATGAGACCAAGACCGGCTACACCTTCCACTTAAAGGCCGCGAACGGCGAGACCATCGCCACCTCGGAGGTCTACACCACCGAGGCCGCCTGCAAAAAAGGCATCGAGAGCGTGCGCAAAAACGCCCCCGTCGCCGCCGTTGAGGACACGACCGTGGAGGGCGCCCCCGCCGCCAAGAACCCCAAGTTCGTCGTCTACACCGACAAGGCCGGCGAATACCGCTTCCGCCTGACCGCCACGAACGGCGAGACCATCGCCGCCAGCGAGGGCTACAAGGCCAAGGCGAGCGCGATGAACGGCATCGAGAGCGTGCGGAAAAACGCCCCCGACGCCCCGGTCGAGAAGGCGGAATAAACCGCATCGCAGGAGGGAACGCCCCACATGGTCATCGCCATGTACCCCGGCAGCTTTGACCCGGTGACCAACGGCCATCTGGACATCGCCAAGCGCGCCGCCCGCATGTATGACAGGCTCATCGTCGCGGTGCTCAACAACAAATCGAAGATGCCGCTGTTCTCGATGGAGGAGCGGCTGGCCCTGTTGCGCGAGAGCTGCGCCCACCTGGAAAACGTCGAGGTCGACGCGTTCGAGGGCCTCACGGTGGATTTTGCCCGCCGCAAGGGGGCCACGGTGATGGTGCGCGGCCTGCGCGCCGTCACGGATTTTGAGAACGAGATCCAGCTCGCCCACACCAACCACGCGCTGCTGCCGGGCATCGAGACGGTGTTCCTGGCCACCAGCATCCGCTGGAGCTACCTGTCCAGCACCACCGTGCGCGAGGCCGCGCACTACGGCGCCGACGTTTCCAAGTTCGTGCCCGCGTGCGTGGCCGCGGCGCTCGCCGCCAAGCGTGAGCAGGGCCTGCTGTAGGCTAACAAGAGCGAACCGCCCCGCTGGCACATCCAGCGGGGTGCAGACTGTCGAAAAAGGTGTTTTCTGAATCCATCGGCCTCGGCTGACCTGAGCAGACGAGGACGATACCTCTAGAGCAAAAAATGCCGTTCGAGTCGCCTTTAGGCATGAGAACGACATTTTTTGCGACGGGGTGTGTCCAAGAGAGGGGCGCAGGCGGACTGGCGCAGCCAGCTTAGCCGAGCCCCTCTTTTGCAGCGTGTCTGCGGGGCGGGCCGTCACGGCACGGCGGCCACGGCGCCGCCGTCGAGACCGAGCTCCGGATCCCAGACCTCGCCCAGATCCGCCTCGGAGAATTCCCGCACGGCGGTGAAATCGGCGCCGCCCACCGCGTCGGCGAAGGCGCCGGTCAGCGCCTCGGCGTCGATCAGCTCGCCGTCCGCCATCACAAAGCAGAGCACGCCGTCCCCGCCGGCGACGGCGGCCTTGTCCGGGTACACGCACACCCACTTGCCGGCGTTCGCGTCGTCCAGCAGCGCCTGCCCGGCGGCGGCCAAATCGACGCCGTCCTTGAGGCGCAGCAGCGCCAGCGTGTACGCCTGCGCGTTGATGAGCGAGGCCGAGACCACCCCGGCCTCCACATCGCCCAGCACGGTGCCCTCCACCAGGCCGACCATCCAGGCGGCGGTGGCGGCGTCGCTGCCGTCCACGGGCAGCGTTTCCAGCGCCAGCTCCAGCGGCTGCGCGGCGTAGATATCGTCCAGCAGCCCGACCAGCTCGGCGTCGGCGGTCGGCTCGGCGGGCTGGCTGTCGGCGGGCGCGCTGTCCGCCGGCTCGCTCACCGCGGGCGCGCTCACGGCAGGGGCGCTCGCCGCGGGCGTGCTCTCGGGCGCGGCGCCGCAGGCGGCCAGTGTCACCGCCAGCGCGGCGGCCAAAAACAGGGAGATCGTTTGTTTCATCATGCTCTCATTCTCCTTTTCCATAGATCAAAAGACCGTCCTCGGTCAGGATCTCGTCGGGGGCAAAGCGGACGTCCCACGCATCGCGGGGCAGCGCGTCCAGCAGCAGCGCGCGCGGGCACAAAAGCAGCTTTTGGCCGCCAAAACCGGCCAGGAACCGGTCATAATACCCGCCGCCGCGCCCCAGCCGCACGCCGCGGCGGTCGGCGGCCAGGCAGGGGATGAGCGCCAGCGTGCCGGGAGGCAGTGCCGCGGCGGGCCCGCGCGGCTCCGGGATGCCGTAGGCG
>CANRBN010000203.1 GCA_947628865.1 uncultured Gemmiger sp. | reverse complement strand
GATAAAAGCAAAAAGACAGCACTTGTTTGTTGGGCTATTGGCGGCTTGGGCCTGTTCGGGCTTGAAAACTATTATGTTCTGAAAATCAAGCGTGGCCTTTTACATACGCTATGGGGTATCATGGTTTGCATGGCAATTTATGCGGCTGCTGGTGATAATATGCAAGTCCCTATTGGGCTTCTGTTTTGGGCGTTCTCATCGCTGCCGAATTTGTTTAAATTGCTGTTTGGCGTATTCAAAGATAACATTGGACAACCTTTAAGAAATTAAAATCTTTCCGCTATGTTTCGGCATAGCGGATTTTTTGATATTCCCCGCTATCTCTATGAGGTGGCGGGGATTTGTAAAAGTGGTGAGGATATGGCAGACACGGACGGCAGCGTTGCAATTTCTATTGACCTGACTGTTGATAAAGCCGAAAAAGAGCTGGTGCGGCTGAAAAAACGGTTTTTGAGTTTGCAGGCTGATGTCACAGAAAGCAAAGTGCGCAAGACGGCGCTTGAAAAAGAGTTTGAGCAAGTCAGCGCGCAGCTTGACGAAATCCGAGCCAAAAACAAATACGGCGTAATCCCAGCAAATGATGTAAATGCTAGTATATTTAAAATTATATCATCAATCGCCTCATAAAGCAACGATTGGTATAAAAAAGCGCTGCCCGTAAAGAGCAGCGCAAAAGCGGCGTTACGTCACGCCACGCGGTCGCCACCGCCGCCGCGCACCACGCGCAGCACGGGAGCGGGCGAGAGCGGCAGCTCGCGCGCGGCCCTGGCCATCTGCGCGGCGGTGGGCGCCGCCGCGGCGGGCAGCAGCGCGCCGCACACGGTGTTGAGCACCAGCAGCTCCGCCAGCAGCAGGCCCGCGCCCGCCAACAGGCCCAGCGTGCCCTGCGCCATCGCCGATACCGTCAAGGCGCCGAACAGCAGCGCCGCCGCCAGCGCCGTTTTGCAGAGCAGCTCCTTGCATTTTCGCCATTCCTCGTGTTTCATGATTTTCCCTCCTGCTGTGGCCCGGCGGGCCGGTTTGTCGTTCTATCTAACAACCGTAAGTTGTTTGTTTTCTCCATCATAATACAACAAACGGTTGTTGTCAAGCGGAAATTTTGGTCAAATACAACTTTTTTTCAGCAAATCCCCTTTACAGATACGCCAAAAGGTTGTATACTGGATTTACCAACATCGTGATGAGCCGCCCCTGGCGGAAAGGAGCGCATATGTTTGCAGAGCGTTTAAAGCAGGCCCGCAAGGAAAAGCACGTCTCGCAGGCGGAGGTCTCGCGTCTGCTCGGCGTCACGCAGCAGGCCGTCGGCAAGTGGGAGACGGGCCGTTCCACCCCCGACCCCGGCACCATCGCCCGCCTGGCGGAGATCCTGGACACCACCGCCGATGCGCTGCTCGGCCTGCACACGGCAGCCGCCGATGCCGCAGCGGCTTTCAGCCGCTATACCGAGTGCCTCATCCCCGTCGTCGGCACCGTCAAGGCCGGCTACGGCGCCCTCGCCTTTGAGGAGGACTACGGCAGCGAGTATGCCAGCGTCAAGGATCCCAGCCAGTATTTCTACCTCGTCGTCAAGGGGGACAGCATGGAGCCCCGCATCTCGGACGGTGACCTTGCGCTCGTCCACCGCCAGCCCACGCTGGAAAACGGTGACCTCGGCGTGCTCGTCTACGGCACCGACGGCGAGGGCACGCTCAAAAAATACCTCCAGCGCGGCAACGCCGTCGTCCTGCAGCCGTTCAATCCCGCGTATGAGGAGCTCGTTCTGCGCGGCGAGGAGCTGGAGCATCTGTACATCGCCGGCAAGGTGGTCGAGACCAAGGCCCGCTGGTAAGCTATTTGTACCGCTTGGCGAGATCCAGTATGACCATGATCGGGAACAAAAGGATCCCCAGCACCGTTCCGCCGATGCCGCCAAACGCGAACAGCAGAGCAATGAGCATCGTCAACATACCGCGCACCTCCTTTTGGCCATCGTTGCTTCCACTGCCTCTATTGTAAAACAAACAAAGTCCCATAGTACGGACTTTCAAGCGTGCCCCGCAAAATATTTCATGTTTTTTGCCGCCCGCGGCGGCCCGGCACTGCCGGGCCGCCGCGGGCGGTCGTTCTTTCAGCCGGGGCACACGTTTTTTGCCGCGCCGGTTTTCTTTTGCGCGCCGCGGTGCTATAATAGAGCAAATCTTACCGGCTGGGAGGTACTTTTTATGAACGACGCGCGCTGGGCGTCTATCGACGCCTTTGCCGAACAAAACCGTGAGAACATCCTGCGCGATATCACGCGCCTCGTCGCCGTGCCCAGCGTCGAGGGCGCGCCGGCGCCCGGCGCTCCCTACGGCCCCGGGCCCGCCAAGGCCCTTGCCTGTGCGCTGGACATCGCCGCCGATCTGGGCCTTGAGGTCTTCAACGATGCGGGCCGCATCGGCTGGGCGCAGACGGGCCCCATCGCCGACGGGCAGAAATATCTTGCCACCATCACTCACGTCGACGTCGTGCCCGAGGGCAACGGCTGGGACGCCGACCCCTACACCGTGCGCCTGCGGGACGGCTGGCTGCT
>CANRBN010000202.1 GCA_947628865.1 uncultured Gemmiger sp. | reverse complement strand
CCCGCCCAGACGCCCGCGCCGCCCCCGGAACGGCCCGCGGGACCGCCCAGGCCCGCGCCGGCGCACTCGCTGCTCGACGAGGAGATCCCCGATCTGGCCGCCCCCGTCCGCCCCGCGCCGGAGCTGCAGCAGGCCGCCGACCGCCTGTTCGGCGGCACCGAGCCGCTGCCCGCGGCAAACGCGCAGACCCTGCGCAGCCACAGCCTTGCCATGATCGAGCGCAGCGAGCGCCGCAGCCGCCGCACCGTGATCCTCATCCTCGCGCTGCTTTTGCTCATCCTGGCCGCCGGCGCGCTGGCGCTGTGGCGCTATTTCCGCGGCAGCCTCGGCACGCAGCCGGATGTGCGCGGCTACGGTACCGTCCGCTTTGACGAGCAGGCCGCCGCCTACCTGGAGAACGCGCGCGGCAAGCAGGCGGGGGTGCTGGCGTATCTGGCTTTCCCCGAACGGGCGGGCCAGCTCGTCTACACGCCCGAGGCGGCCCTTGACACCGCCGAGGGCGAGGCCCCGCGCGCCGCGCTCGGCCCCGCCCATACGCTCGGCACACAGCAGCCCGGCAACACCGTGCTCACCGTGGGCCCCGACCTCGCCGCCCTGGCCGAGGCCGAGACCCTCCAGGCCAACAGCGGCTTTACGCTATACACGCCCGATGCCGTCTACCGCTACAAGGTGTTCGGCGTCTATTATGCCGAGCCGGACGCCGCCTTTGACCCCGCTGCCTGCGATGACCTTTCCGCCTACGCCGATTATCTTGGATTCGTGCTGGGCGTGCGCGTGCGCAGCCTGTACGAGACCGGCGTCAACGCCGGGCTCTCCTCGAGCTTTTTGACGCTGGCCGCGCCCGGCGGCGGCGACGGGGATTTCTATGTGACGGGCCGCCTTGTGCGCGAGACCGAGTCCGCCCAGCTCAGCGCCGCGGCCATCAAGCCGGCAGAGCAGCCGCTGCGCACCGCGGCCCAGTACGCCGCCGCCGGCCAGAGCATGCCGGATCCGCACGCGCTGCTCACGGCGCAGCTCATCGCCTATGCGGCCGATCGCTCCACGCTCGAGGAGATGTCCGCCCCCGACAGCGGCGCTTTGCTCGGCGAGCTGGACACACAGACCAGCGACCTGCAGCAGCAGGCCGCCGCGGCCATGACCCAGGCCGACGAGCTGCTGATGCAGGGCCTTGTCGACGTCGTCGACGGGCAGTCCATCATCGAGAGCGATGTCAATCAGGGCGCCTCCGGCACGCTGCCGGAGCAGCAGGTGGATATCCCCGTCCTGCCCGCCGTCCCGACCGAGCCCACACAGGCGCCGACCCCCGAGCCGACGCCGGAGCCGACGCCCGAGCCGACCCCCGAGCCTACGCCCGACCCCGCGACCGGCGAGGTGCCCACCGAGGCCCCCACCGAGGCCCCGACCGAAACCCCGACCCCGCCGCCCGCGACCGAGGCGCCCACCCCGCCGCCCGCACAGACGCCCTCCGGCGGCACCTCGGCCGCAGGGGAGACCATCGCCGTCACGATGAACGGCACGGCCCAGACGATGGATCTTGTCCGGTGCCTTGCCATGGTGGCGCAGAACGAGCTGGGCGCCGCCGCGCCGGCGGAGGCCTACAAGGCCCAGTGCGTGGCCACCCACTGCTGGATCCTCAGCCAGGGCGGCTACCCCGCGGTGCTCGGGCAGGAGCCGGGCGCCGCCGCGCTCGCCGCCGCGCAGGAGGTGGCGCATGTGCTCGTGAGCTACAACGGCAAGGTGGCGTTCACGCCGTATTTTGCCTCGGCCAGCAAGGGCACGGCCTCCTCGGCGGATGTCTGGGGCGGCGAGCGCGCCTGGCTGCAGCCCGTCGACAGCCCGTATGACGAGCAGTTCGCCACCAACTGGCACACGAACGGCAGCCAGAGCGGCACGGCCCGCTTCTCGCGCGCGGTGCTGCAGGAGCGCATCAAGAGCCGCCTTGGCATCGACCTTTCCAACGTCGACCCCAACCAGTGGTTCAAGATCCTCTCGGCCAACCAGTACGGCTGGGTCTCGCAGATGCAGATCGGCCCCGACGGCGGCCCCAACACCACCTGCCGCGGCTCCTGGTTCCGCGAGACGCTGCTCGCGCGGCAGAGCGTCTCCGGCAGCAGCCTGCGCAGCCAGTGCTTCACGTTCGTCTACAACCCCGAGAACGACTGCTTTGAGTTCGATGTCTACGGCTACGGCCACGGCGTCGGCATGAGCCAGTGGGGCGCCATCGGGTACGCGCGCAACGGCTGGACGTATGACCAGATCCTGCTGCACTATTTTACCGGCACCACCCTCGTCACCTACTGACCGCTTCAGCCTGTCGAAAAGGGCCCCTGCGGAACATCCGGCGACCCGTCGCGGGCTTTCTCGACACGCTGAGGCCGGGCACCCAAACGGGTGCCCGGCCGCAGACTGTCGAAAAAGGTGTTTTCTGAATCCATCGACCTCGGCTGACATGAGCAGACGAGGTCGATACCTCTAGAGCAAAAAATGCCGTTCGAGTCGCCTTTAGGCATGAGAACGGCATTTTTTGCGACGGGGTGTGTCCTGTGAGAGGGGTAAAAGCGGCGCCATG
>CANRBN010000201.1 GCA_947628865.1 uncultured Gemmiger sp. | reverse complement strand
CAGGCGGACTGGCGCAGCCAGCAAAGCCGAACCCCTCTTTTGCAGCGTGTCGAGTTTCTCGACACGCTGGCGCCCCCGCTCCTTTTACAAGAGCGGGGGCGTTGCTTTATGTGTTCTTCCGGCCCAGCAGCAGGCGGCGGAGCGGGCGCTCCCAGCACCAGGTGGTGAGCATGGCGACCGCCAGCGCCGCCGTTACGATGATCGCCTCGTATCTGCGAGACCAGGCGGTATCGTACAGCTGGTTGGGCGGGACATCGCCCTCCCACCAGGGCACGCGGTAGAGCTTGAGCTTGACCGACAGCTGCTGGTGCCAGATGTACAGATTGTAGGAGATGGCGCAGACAAAGCGCACCGGCGCGCATTGCAGCAGCCGTGCCAGCGGCGCCGGGAGCAGAAGCATCGCGCCCACAAGCGCCGCGAACACCGGCACGCACAGCGGGCGGTAGACCATCTGCATGAGCTGGCGGTCATGGCCGGGGAAGCAGCGCAAAACACGGTCAAAGCCCCAGACCGAAAGCGCGGCGGCCGGCACGGCCAGCCACAGAAAACGGGCGCGCTCCGGGTGGCGAGCGAGCCACAGGCGCGCGCGGATGTAGCCCATGCACAGCAGCATGCCCGCCGCATAGTACCCGGCAAAGGTCAGCGGCTGGTCAACGAAGGAGCGGATGCGCTCCGGCGCGCGGAACACGACCGCCGCCCACACGGCCAGCGATACCGCGCACAGGCCCGAGCAGTTCAGCGCCGGACGGCGGCGGAAAGCGCGCGCCAGGAACGGCATGAGCAGATAGTAAAAGAGCTCCACCTGCACCGTCCACAGGCAGAGATTGTTTCTCGTCCACACCATCCAGTGCGGGCTCCAGGCCATCGTGAACGTCAGGTAGCTGGCGAGATCCCCGGCGGCCTCCCGCGCCGTGGCGTAGCTGCCCTCGAACAGCGAGAATGCAAAAAAGACCGCGACGCTCAAAAAATAGCTGGGCAGGATGCGCGCGGCACGGCGGCGGTAAAAGGTTTTGGTATCGGGCCACGGCTCGCCCAGCGCGATGGCGCGGGCGTACGGCCAAAAGTTGCACACGGCGCTGAGCAGGATGAGCAGGTCGACAAAGACGGCGCCGTAGCGCACCCAGCGCTCCGCCACGGGGTTTTGCGGGGTGAGCCAGGTCTACTCCCAAAAATGGAACCAGACCACCATCACAACGCTGACGGCGCGCAGAAAATCCAGCCCCGGCAGATGCCTGGGGATCGTCTTGTCCGGTTCGGGCATGCACATCACTCCCTCCTGCGGCGGTGTCAGGGCAGCGGGGGCAGGGCGCCCAGCGCCTGCGCAAGACCGTCGCGATCCGCCGCGGTGAAATAGCCGGGGACGACACTGTCCATATCCAGCACGCCCCAGATGCTGCCGTCCGCGCGGTGCAGCGGCAGCACGAGCTCGGCATGGGTGTTGCAGTCACAGGCGATATGGCCGGCAAAGCAGGCGACCTCCGCCACCACCTGCGCCTCGTCCCTGGCCCAGGCGGTGCCGCACACGCCCTTGCCAAAGCCGATGCGCGTGACCGCCGGCTTGCCCTGGAACGGCCCCAGCACGAGCTCCTGCCCCTTGACGAGGTAAAAGCCCACCCAGTTGGCATCCGCAAACGCCTGCCGGATGGTGGCCGAGGCGTTGGCGAGGACGGCGGTGGCATCGTTCTCCCCCGCCGTGTACAGGCGCAGCTGCTCGGCGAGCAGGGCGTAAAAGGCGGGCTTTTCCGCCGGGTATCGTACTTCGATGTAGCTCATGGTTTTTCTCCCGCCGTGCGTTTTCCCCCATTATGGCACACGGAAAAAGCCTTGTCAAACCGAAAAGCGTCGGCCCGCGCTGGGCGAGGGCCGACGGAAGTTTTTTGTTTGGTGTCTGTTACTGGTCGGCGCCGACGTACTGCGCGCTGCCAAAGCCCAGGATCAGCAGGAAAATGAACGGCAGGAACAGCAGCCCGACGGCAAAGCCGACGCCCTTGCCGAACGCCTTGGCCAGCTTGTAGTTGAACACGATGTAGACGATGCCGGCCGCCAGCGAAGCGATGATGCCGATCACGCCGAGCAGACTGCCGCCGACGACGTAGCAGACGCCTGCCACGATGCCAAGGACAAGAGAGCACCAGAACATCACGGGCTTCCACGCGATCTCATAGCCGACATAGCCGTTGTAGATGGGGATGATGCTCTTCCAGCCGGCCTGACCGGCCTTGGTGAAGATGCGCCAGTAGCCGACGATCATCAGAATGCCGCCGACGATGCCGACCACCGAGATGGTGCCGAGATAGCTCGCCAACGCAGCGATTTGTTCCTGAGAATACATTGTGTCGTCCTCCTTTGTAACAATACCTCCGGCCCACATACAGGGCCAGATACAAAATACGCTATTTTGTATAATTTGTCAAGTCTTTTCTTGTTTTGGGCGGCATTTGCGGCGGCGCCTTGTGCTTTTTGACCAATGTGCCCCCGCCCGAGGACGCGGGCGGAGATCAGGTTTTCAGTTTTTATTCGAACTCGGCGTGTCCTTCATTGTTATTAACTATATCTGTTTAAGTTTTATGCAAATACACGCCGTTTTTTAT
>CANRBN010000200.1 GCA_947628865.1 uncultured Gemmiger sp. | reverse complement strand
GAGCTCTCCTGTGACGGCCCGCTGCGCCCGCCCTATACCTGTTATTTGCAGGGCGGCGTCAACTTTGCCGCCGGCCGCGCCGCCGTGCTGCTGGCGGTGCAGAACGCCTTTTTTCAGGATTGAAAACGCATAAAAGGAAAGCGCCGCGCCGCCCTGTGGGAACAGGGCGACGCGGCTTTTGTCAAATCCTGGCGTTTTCTTGCCAAACGGGGCGCGGCGGCTTATAATCAAAGGCGGAAAGGGGGCGTCGGCATGGCAGACAGGGCGGCGGCCTTTGCGCGGGCCCACCGCGCGGCGCTCGGCTGGCTGGCGGCGGGCCTGCTGGCGCTGTGCGCGTTTTGGGCGGCGCGCGGCCATGCGGCCGCCATGGCGTGGTGGGTGGCGCGCGTCTCGATGCCCTGCAAGCGGGCGCTCTCGGCCCTTGTGGATCCGCTGCCGTTCAGTGTGTGCGAGGCGGGCGCCACCGCGCTCATCCTGCTGGCGCTGGCGGGGCTCGCGCGCTGCGCCTGGCGCGCCGCGCACCGCTGCGCGGCGGGCTTCGGGGGCTGGGCGCTGCGGCTGGCGGCACAGCTCGTCTGGCTGTACGCGCTGGTGTGCGCGCTGTGGGGCACGCAGTACTACGCCCCCGGCTTTGCCGCGCAGGCCGGCATGCGGGCGCCGCCGGTGGAAACGGCAGACCTTGCCGCCGTCACGCGGCTGTTCGCCCAAAACGCCAACGCCTGCGCCGAGGCCGTGCCCCGCGATGCCGACGGCGTCTGCCGCCTGGATGCCGGCGCGCTGCTGGCCGATACCGCCGGCCTCTACGATGCGCTTTTGCCGGACTACCCGTTTTTGGCCGGCCCGGAGCGCCGCGTCAAGCCCGCGTTCTATTCCAAGCTCATGAGCGCGTGGGGCTACACGGGGTATCTGTGCCCGCTGCTGGGCGAGAGCACCGTCAACGTCGACAGCTCGGCGGTGTTCTGGCCGGTCACGCTCTGCCATGAGCTCGCGCACCAGCGCGGGGTCGCCGCCGAGCAGGAGGCAAACTTCGTCGGCATCCGCGCGGCCGTGGCCAGCGGACGGGCGGAATACGCCTATTCCGGCTGGCTGTTCGGGTTCGTGCATCTGTCCAACGCGCTGTACGGCGCCGACGCCGGCCTCTGGGCCGACGTCAGCGCGCTGCTGTGCCCCGCCGCGCGCGCCGACCTTGCCGCCAACAACGCCTACTGGGCCGGCTGGGAGGGCCCCGTGCACGACACCGGCGAGCGCGTGTATGACGCCCTGCTCCAGGGCTACGGCCAGCCGCTGGGCGTGCGCAGCTACGGCGCCTGCGTCGACCTGCTGGTGGAATACTACCGCCCAAAGGCCGCGGACTAAAATTTTACAGGCCCTTTTTTGCCATTTTCCTTGCAATTTGGTCAAAAAACGTGTATGATGGCTGTACATATCGTAGTATTGTGAAAAAGTAAAGATGTGAAATTTACGCCGTGTAGATTTCCGGCGTGCAGGAGCGGCAAATGGCAAGAAAGATCAACCCGATGAAATACTTTTCCGGCAGCGCGATGACCCGGCTGCCGCTACATAAGCTCTTGGCGGGCTCGCTGGCGGTGCTGATGGCCGCCAGCCTTGGCGTGGGCGCCATGGCAGCCGGCGTGGCCGGCTCGCAGGCGGGCGCCGCCGCCCCGACGCAGGCGCCCACCGCCGCGCCGACAGCTTCGCCGACGCCCACCCCGACCCCCACCCCCACGCCGACCCCCACGCCGGAGCCCGTCGAGATCCAGATGGAGGTCACGGCGGTGCAGCAGGACATCGGCGTGATGGTCTACACCCTGCTCGAGGCGCCCGCCGCCGACCCCGCGGCCACCGCCGGCCCGGACGCCGACGCGGCGCCGCTGCGCCTGCCGCTGCTGGGCGTGGAGGGCCATATCGTCATCACCGACAGCGCCGGCACCGCCGCCGAATACCCCCTTGATACCGTGACCGGCACCGCCCTGGCCGAGGATATGGAGCCCGGCGACTATACCGTGGCCCTCGCCCCGCTGGACGAGCCGGGGTACATCCTGCCCGCCGCGCAGACCGTGACGGTCGCGGCGAAGGTGGAGTTCAAGGCCGACGTCGAGGCCGTCAAGGAGAAGATCAAAAAATCCAGCGAGGTCGACGAAAAGCACGAGGACAGCGGCTACGGCACCGGCGGCTCGGCGCCCATCGTGGACGAGGTGTCCGACACCGTCGCCTATGCCGAGAGCAGCCAGCGCGAGCTTGGCCGGCAAACGACCTATACGCCCAACCTTTCGCCCGAGGGCTTCCTGCTGCTGACGGACGGCACCGTGACCCCCTATAAGCCCGCGCAGGACGCGAACGGCGGCTTTGTCGCCCGGCGGGAGGCTGCGGCCATCAGCCTGCCGCAGCCGGTACAGCTGCCTGGCGCGTTGTCCCTCTCGTCGCTCATGGTGATGGCGGCGAGCGTGCCCGCCGCGAGCGATGCCCCGACCGGCGAACCTCAGCCTGCCGAGGCCGGCGAGCCCACCGCGCCCCCGACCGAGACGCCGGCCCCGCCGCCGACCGAGGCCCCGACCGAAGCGCCGACCGATACCCCCACGCCGCCGCCGACCGAAGCCCCGACCGATACCCCCACGCCGCCGCCGACCGAGGC
>CANRBN010000199.1 GCA_947628865.1 uncultured Gemmiger sp. | reverse complement strand
CGATGCCCCCGCCGACACGCTGCCCGCCGCCCGGCGCGAGGCTCTGACCGCCGCGCTCGCCGCCCTGCAGGCCGAGCACGCCGCCGGCGGCACGCCGACCGCCGTGCGCATCCCGCAGGGGGAGGGCGAGACGCCCAAGCCGGTCGAGTTCAGCTTTTTTGCGCCGCGGCAGTACGGCCCGGCGGCCATTTTGACCACATACCCCAGCTACAGCGCGCTGTTTGAGGACTACTACGCCACCAAGGATCGCGCCGAGCGCCTGCGCCAGAAGAGCAAGGAGCTCTACAAGGCCGTGCACAACCTCTATGACCGCGCCGTGCGCAAGCAGGCCGCCCGCCGCGAGGAGCTGGCCCGGAGCGAAAAGGCCGACGAGCTGCGCCTGTGCGGGGAGCTTTTGCAGGCGAACCTGCACGCCTGCCAAAAGGGCGACCGCCAGGTCACGGTGCAAAACTACTACACCGGCGCGGACGAGACCATCCGGCTCGACCCGCGGCTCTCCCCCAACGAAAACGCGCAGAAATATTTTAAGGACTACAAAAAGCGCCAGACCGCCGGCAGGATGCTGCAAAAGCTGCTCGCCGACGGCGAGGAGGAGATCGAATACCTCAAGACCGTCCTCTATGAGGTGGAGTCCGCCCCCGGCGAGCAGGCGCTGCATGAGATCCGCGCCGAGCTCAAGGGACAGGGCTATTTGAGGTATTACAAGCCGCGCGACAAGCGCCAAAAGCCCGCCGATTTCCTGCGCTACCGCTCCAGTGACGGGTTCGAGATCCTTGTGGGGCGCAACAACACCCAGAACGACAAGCTCACGCTGCACACCGCGCGGGGCCGGGACGTCTGGTTCCATGTGCAGAAGGCCCCCGGCAGCCACGTCGTGGTGATGAGCCGCGGCGAGCCCGTGCCCGATACCACCCGCCAGGAGGCCGCCGAGCTGGCCGTGCTGCATTCCGGCGCGCGCGGCGGCGCCAAGGTGGCGGTGGACACCACCGAGGTCAAAAACATCTGGCAGGCGAACGGCGCCAAGCCCGGCATGGTGCTCTACACCGTCTACACCACCGTCTACGTCACCCCGCGCGAGGGCCTTGAGGAGCAGCTGCGCCAAAAACGCTGAGCAACCCCTTGCCGAAACGGGCAAAATGCGCTATACTGCAAACAGCAGCAGACTGTCGAAAAAGGTATTTTCTGAATCCATCGGTCTCGGCTGACATGCGCGGACGAGGCCGATACCTCCAGAGCAAAAAATGCCGTTCGAGTCGCCTCGGGGCATGAAAACGGCGTTTTTTGCGACGGGGTGTGTCCAAGAGAGGGGCGCAGGCGGACTGGCGCAGCCAGCGTAGCCGAGCCCCTCTCTTGCAGCGTGTCGAGTTTCTCGACACGCTGACTGCAAACAGCAGGGCACGGGCGCCTTTTGAGGGGGCGCCCGTGCCGCTTTTGGGAAAAAGGGGAGGGACTGCGGGATGAAAAGACCGCTGATCGGCGCCGTGCCGCTGTGGGATCATGACAAACAGAGCCTTTGGATGCTGCCCGGTTACTTTGACGGCCTTCTGGCCGCCGGCGCGGTGCCGGTGATGCTGCCGCTTACCGCCGACCCGGCGGCGCTTGAACGGCTGGCGGATCTCTGCGACGGCTTTCTGCTCACCGGCGGGCAGGATGTGCAGCCTGCCGTATACGGCGAGGAACAGCTGCCGCTGACCGGCGAGGTCTGCCGCGCGCGCGACGCCATGGAGGCCGGGCTGCTCGCGCTCGCTTTGCGGGCCGACAAGCCGGTGCTGGGCATCTGCCGCGGCATCCAGTTCCTGAACGCGGCGCTCGGCGGCACGCTGTATCAGGATCTGCCGGCGCAGCATCCCTCGGAGGTGGAGCACCATCAGGGCCGTCCGTATGATGCCCCGGCCCACGCCGTCACGCTGGTGCCGGACACGCCGTTGCGGGCGCTGCTGGGCGCAGAGACGCTGCCGGCCAACAGCCTGCACCACCAGGGCGTCAGGACGCTGGCGCCCACGCTGCGCGCGATGGCGCACGCGCCGGATGGCCTTGTGGAGGCCGTGTACCTGCCCGACAAGCGCTTTGTCTGGGCGGTGCAGTGGCACCCGGAGTTCAACTGGCAAACCGAGCCCTCCTCCCGCGCGATCTTTGCGGCTTTCGTGCAAGCGGCTCTGCCCGGCTGACCCCTACATTTTGTGCCCCGAAAACGTCCGGCCACAAGCTTGGTCAAAACGCAGAAATTTACAAAAAAATTTTTGCGGTTTTTCCAAAAAAACACTTGCAACGCCGGGGCGCGTGTGTTATACTTCGTCTTGGCTGCGATCGGCCTATGGGTGTTTTGCGCCCATCGGCCAGCGATATGCGTTGATGCGGGAGGTTGCCGCGCCGGCAGAGAAAATGTCCGGACGGGTTTTTCCGCGGAGTATGTCCGATCAGAGAACCGGGCGAAAGAATTACGGATGCAAAGGGATATGTACGCGCTTTGCACAAGGGCGCGGACCAATTTCCGCTGGCTTTGCGAAGATTCTTTCCGGTCGAACTGCCTGGCGGTTCGCCGGATTTTATCGTGCGAAACAGTTGAACACCCGGATGCGTGTGTGATTTATCGGCTCGCCAACAGCAATTTTTTACAGGAGGCGAAAGCAATGGCAGTCAAG
>CANRBN010000198.1 GCA_947628865.1 uncultured Gemmiger sp. | reverse complement strand
GAGGCGGTGCTGCTGCGCAAATGGTTCGTAGAGTGGCAGGAGCAGCACCCGCAGCACACGCGGATCGTGTTCCACGCTCTGCGCCATTCCAGCGCGACCTACCAGCTGATGGTGTCGGGCGGGGACATCAAGTCGGTACAGGGCAACACCGGCCACGCGCAGGCGGGGATTTTGGTCAACACCTACGCACATATTCAGGGCCGTTCCCGGTTGGAGCTGGCGGCCAAATTCGAGGCGGATTTCTACCGCAAAGCGGGCGTCCCGACCGAAAGGCCGGCCGCCGGCCAAACGATCACCCTGACCTGTCAGGATCTGCTGACCGCGATCCGCGGCGCGGACCCGACGCTGAAAAAGGAGTTGGCCATTGCTTTGCTCGCCTGACCTGCACAAAAATCCATGCGAAAGCGCCCTATGCACACAATGCACGGCAATCACCGAAAAACCGGGATTTGTGCAGGTTTTGTGCAGATTTGTGCAGCGGCCCCAAACGGCGCCGAAAACAAGAAAAAACGGACGCCGAAACGTCCGTTTTAAGCTGCCCCGCTCGGACTTGAACCGAGGACACCCTGATTAACAGTCAGGTGCTCTAACCGACTGAGCTACGGGGCAATATCGACCGCATGGCGGCCAGCTTTTAGATTATACATTCCTGCCGGCGGTTTGTCAACCCTTTCGCGGCAGGGTTTTTTGCGGCTTTTCGCGGCCCGCCGCGGCGGCAAATTCGCGGGCGTTCCGCTTTTTTTGCCAACAACCTGCAAAAAGCGATTGATTTGCGGCGCGCTGGCTTATATAATACTTCTATATAGACTTTTTTTCAGGAACGGGGTGTGCTGCCGTGCCCAACATCGATATCGCAAAATTCCTGGAGCGCAGCGGCGTGCGCCGCACCCGCCTCGGCGGCTTGGTCGAGGAGGATGTGCGCGCCGCCATGCAGGCGCTTTGCAATGAATTTGAGCGCCGCCTCTCGCAGGCGGACGCCGAGCTGCGCCGCCTCGGCCAGGAAAAATCCGCGCTGGAACGGCAATGCCGCACGCTGGCCGGGCAAAACCGCACGCTCTCCGGCCAAAACGCCACGCTGGCCGGCAGCAGCGAGAAATTCTCGCGCCAAAATCAGGATCTGGACACCCAGCTTTCCAGCCTCAAGGAGCGCAACCACTCGCTCAATGACCAGTGCGCCGTGCTGCGCCTGAAAAACACCGACCTCACGCGGGACAACGCCGCCCTGCAGGATCGCGCCCAGCAGGCCGAGACCGCGCTGCGCCTGCGCACCGAGGAGCTGGAGCGCGAGCGCGCCGCGATGGCGGCCAACAAGGAGAAGCTGCTCGCCGAGGCAAAGGCCGAGGCCGACGCGCTGCTCGAAAAGGCCGAAACGGAGGCCCGCGCGCTGACGGACACCGCGCGCGCCAGGGCCGAGGCCATCGAGCAGACCGCCCGCGCGCAGGCGCAGCAGCAGGCACAGAACCTTGTCAACGCCGCCGCGAGCGAGGCCAACGAGATCCAAAACGCCCACCAGCTGCGCCTCAACGAGATGAAGGGCGAGCTGCAGCGCCTGACGATGCGGCGCGACCAGATGATCGAATTTTTGAGCCGCTGGGGCAACGAGCTGTTGCGCAGCGGCAGCGCCGCGCAGGAATCCGACCCAGCGCTGACCGAGCTGCCGCCGCTGCCGGAGGAGCCGCTGGAGCTCAAGGAGACGCCCGCGCCGGAAGCGGTGCTGGATCTCTCGCCCGATGTGCTGGAGGCCGCGCTGGCCGCCCTGCGCGAGCAGACGGGCGAGGCCGCGCCGGCGGAACCACCGGCCCCCGCGCCGGGATCTCTGCCCGAGGCCGTGCCCGCGCCCGAACCCGCGCCGGCCTCGGAGCCGCTGCCCGCGCCGCAAGAAGAGCCAACGCCGGATGAGGAACAGGACGAGGGATCGGCGCCGGAGCAGACGCCCGCCGCCCCGGCGCCCGAGCCCGAGCCCGCAGACGAAGACGCATCCAAGCCCGAGCCTGAACCCGAGCCTGAACCTGAACCAGAGCCTGAACCTGAGCCCGAGCCCGAGCCCGAGCCGACCCCGGCGGCGGAGCCGGAGGAGGATTTTCTCACCGAGGTCGAGCGCGTCTGGGGCCTTGACCCGCTGGCAGCCGAAGACGTCGGCACGCGCTACTATGACCCCGAGACGGGGGAAAGCACGCCCGTGCCGGACGCCCTGCGCCAGACCGGCCCGGCCCTGACCGAGGTGCCGGGGGCGATCTTCTCCTCGCCCATCGTCCAGCGGGAGGAGGCGGACTGGGCGGGCCTGCCGCCGCTCTCCGGCCCGCACGCGCCCATCCTGCCGGATCTTTCGGACGACGGCACGCCGGCCCCGGTGTCCGTTCCCGCCGAGCCCCGCCGCGCACAGGCCGCGGCATCGTCGCCGCGTCGCCGCAAGGCTGTGTGGGCGGTGCGCGCGCTGCGCGGTATGCGCCGATAAACACACGCCCAAGGGAGGGAAGAGCGTGCCCCCGTTGAAGCGATGCCTGCAAATGGCCCTTTGCCTGCCGCTGCTGGCGCTGCCGGCGCTGCTGTGCGCGCCGCGGGCGCAGGCGCTGGCTGCCGCCGGCAACATCTCGATCGAGCAGGTCTATGTCAACGTGCCGGAGATGGATGTCTTCGTGCGCGCGCAGGATGC
>CANRBN010000197.1 GCA_947628865.1 uncultured Gemmiger sp. | reverse complement strand
CTGCTGCTCTACGGCGGGGCCATCCAGGCCGCCGGCTCGGTCAAGGGCAAGCAGAGCGCCCGCCACGCCGTGTCGGACTGGATGGAGATCGAAAAGCAGCGCGGTATCTCGGTCACCTCCTCGGTTTTGCAGTTCCATTACGACGGCAAGTGCATCAACATCCTTGATACCCCCGGGCATCAGGATTTCAGCGAGGACACCTACCGCACCCTCATGGCCGCCGATTCCGCCGTGATGGTCATCGACGGCGCCAAGGGCGTGGAGGCGCAGACCATCAAGCTGTTCAAGGTCTGCACGCTGCGGCATATCCCCATCTTTACCTTCATCAACAAGATGGATCGCGACACGCGCGACCCCTTTGAATTGATGGAGGAGATCGAGACGGTTTTGGGCATCAAGACCTATCCGATGAACTGGCCCATCGGCAGCGGCAAGGGCTTCAAGGGCGTGTTCGACCGCGGGGCCCGCCGCGTGCTGGCCTTTGCGGGCGACGGGCGCGCCAACGGCGTGCGCAAGGTCGCCGAGACCGAGGCCTCCCTGGGCGACGCGGGGCTCGACGACCTCATCGGCGCCGACAACCACCGCCAGCTGGCCGACGACATCGAGCTGCTGGACGGCGCCGCCGAGGAATTTGACCTCGACGCCGTGCACGGCGGGCGGCTCTCCCCGGTGTTTTTCGGCTCGGCCCTGACAAATTTTGGCGTGGAGCCGTTTTTAAAGGAGTTCCTGCGCCTGACCCCGCCGCCGCTGCCCCGCGCCGACGCCGAGACCGGCGCCCTCATCGACCCGGCCACGGCGCCGTTCTCGGGCTTCATCTTCAAGATCCAGGCCAACATGAACAAGAACCACCGCGACCGCATCGCCTTTCTGCGCATTTGCAGCGGCAAATTTGAGCGCGGCATGGAGGCGTACCATGTGCAGGGCGGCAAGGCCATCAAGCTGGCCACCGGCACGGCGCTGATGGCCGACGACCGCGCCATCGTGCACGAGGCCTGCGCCGGCGACATCATCGGCCTGTTCGACCCCGGCATCTTTTCCATCGGCGATACCCTGTGCGCCGGCAGGGAGCATGTGCGCTTCGCCGGCATCCCCACCTTCGCGCCCGAGCATTTTGCCCGCGTCGGCCAGGTGGACACGATGAAGCGCAAGCAGTTCGTCAAGGGCATGGAGCAGATCGCGCAGGAGGGCGCGATCCAGATCTTCCGCGACCTCGGCGCCGGCATGGAGGAGGTCATCGTCGGCGTGGTGGGCGTCTTGCAGCTGGAGGTGCTGGAATACCGGCTCAAAAACGAGTACGGCGTCGACATCCGCCTGCAGCGCCTGCCGTACGAGCATCTGCGCTGGATCCTCAACGACCCCGCCGCCCTCGACCCCAAAACGCTGGATCTGACCAGCGACACGCGCGCCATCGAGGATCTCAAGGGCGATCACCTGCTCTTGTTCGGCAGCCCGTGGAGCGTGGATTGGGCCGAAAAGCACAACCCCGATCTGCGGCTGAGCGAATTCGGCAACCTGACTTTTTGACAAGGAGTGACCCGCGTTGAGTTTGGAGGATCAGTACGAGGCCTTTGTGCGCAGTCTGACCGGCGGCGCCCGCACGCCGAGCGCCGGTGACGCCGCAGCCGCCGAGGAGGCCGTGCGCGCCATGCAGGCGCAGCTGGACGCCCTGAGCGAGGCGAACGCCCGCCGCAGCCGCGCCGGGCAGGCCGTGAACGCCGTGCAGCGAGCCGGCGTGGCCGCCGCCGAGGCGACGGCTGAGAACGTGCGCCGCATGAGCAGCGAGCTGACGCAGAGCATGCAGCGCGACGGGCTGCTCTCGGGCGCCGGCGCGCCGCCGCCCGCGCCGGTCGATACGCACAAAAACGCCGGCTTTGACGGCCTTGCCGACGAGGTGCGCCGGCAGGTGCTGGGGCAGGACGGGTTCGTGGCGGCGCTCGTCAAGGGGTTCCGGCGTCCGTTCGTGATGGGCGCCGCCGACCCGGCCCGCGCCCGCGGCGTGCTGCTTTTGTGCGGGCCGGCGGGCACCGGGCGGCATTTCGCCTTGCAGCGCACGGTGGATGCGATGGCCAGGCGCGGGCTGCTCTCGAGCGCCGAGGTGCGCACCATCGACCTTTCGCTCTACCCCGGCCCCGCGCAGGAAAAGCTGTTTTTGCAGGATCTGTACGCGGCGCTGCAAAGCCCCGCGCAGGTGCTCGCCTTTGACAACTACACCGGCTGCGCCGCCAGCTACCTGAACATGCTGGCCGCGCTGGCCATCGACGGAACGCTGGCGCTCTCGAGCCGGTATGTGCTGCAGCGCGGCATCCTCGTCGACGTGGGCACGGCGCTGGCGCCGGGCGCCATCGGCGAGCTGACGGCGGGCGGCAAATACTTCGTGTTCTTTTCAACGAAGGACGAGGCCGACGTGGCCGACCGCTTCGGCGCGCGCTTCGTCGACGCGCTGGACGGTGACATCTGCCGCACCGAGGCCTTTACCCCCGAGGCGCTCACCGCCGTGGCGGGGCGCATCCTGAACGAGCTGGCGCAGCGCGCGGCCGCGCAGTGCCGCCTGACGCTCAAAATGGGCGCCGACGTGCGCGACCTGCTGTGCGCGCAGTACGGGCGCGCCAGCGGCATGCAGGCCATGCAGGACTATGCCGACGGCATCTTCCGCGCGCTGGCCGAGTATGTGCTGGACGCCGACCCCGCGCCGGCCCCCGGCGCCGAGGCGCGGCTGGCCGTGGCGGAGGG
>CANRBN010000196.1 GCA_947628865.1 uncultured Gemmiger sp. | reverse complement strand
CCCGGCGCGGCGCGCGAGCGCCGCGCCGTGTGCCGCGCCGACGCGCGGCAGCGCCAGCGGCGCCAGCGGGCTGTGCTGCGCCAGGATGGCCTTGCAGTATTCGACGGCCAGGATATCGTTGGGGTTTTGGAGCAGCGCCCCGGCGCCGGGCCGCACCGCCTCGGCGGCGGCGGCCCGGGCGGCGGCGAAGGGCAGCTTTTTGTCCAGCTCGCGGCGCAGCGCGGCGGTGAACGCCTCCCCCAGCAGGGTCTGCGCCGCGGCCCGCAAGAGCGCCGTGTCCGGCGTTTCGGCGCCGAACGCCAGCGTATCGCAGCCCAGGGCCGTCAGCAGCGCCACGCCGGCGGCGGCAAAGCCCTCGGCGCTTTGGCAGGCGCAGGGCGCGGGCAGCGCGACGACGAGGTCGGCGCCGCTTTGCAGCGCGGCGGCGGCGCGCACGGCATCGGGGAACATGGGCAGCTGGCCGCGCTGGGTGGCCCCCGCCGAGAGGCAGACGGCGATCTGCCCGGCGCCGGCGCGCCGCAGCGCGGCCAGCTGGGCGGCGTGGCCGTTGTGAAAGGGGTCATATTCGGCAATGACGCCAACGAAACGCATAAAAAGCTCCCTGATTTTGGTTTCTTCGGCGGTTCGACGCTTGAAAAACCCGCAAGCCCATTATATAATAAAAAAAGCAAAAACAAAAGGGGCGCGGCGCCCCAAAAGAATAAGGAGGTTTTCCGGTATGAAAGTTCTCGTCATCAACTGCGGCTCCTCGAGCCTCAAATACCAGCTCATCGACATGGACACCGAAAAGGTGCTGTGCAAGGGCCTGTGCGAGCGCATCGGCATGGAGGGCAGCCTGATCACCCATGACGGCAACGGCCACAAGGCCACCACGCAGGTGGACTTCCCCACCCACACCGAGGCGTTCGCCGAGGTCGTCAAGCAGATGACCGAGGGCGCGGGCAAGGTCATCGACAAGATGAGCGACATCGACGCCATCGGCCACCGCGTGGTGCATGGCGGCGAGAAGTTCCAGGCCAGCTGCCTGATCACAGACGAGGTCATCGAGGCCATCCGCGCGCTGAGCCCGCTGGCCCCGCTGCACAACCCCGCCGGCATTTTGGGCATCGAGGCCGCCAAGAAGGTGTTCGGCGCCGACGTGCCCAACGTGGCGGTGTTCGATACCTCGTTCCACTCCACCATGCCGGCCAAAGCCTATATGTACGCCGTGCCGTATGAGTATTACGAGCAGTACGGCGTGCGCCGCTACGGCTTCCACGGCACCTCGCACAAGTTCGTCTCCCGCACGGCGGCCGAGTATCTGGGCAAGCCGGCAAGCGAGCTGAAGGTCATCACCTGCCACCTGGGCAACGGTTCCTCCATCGCGGCCGTTGACTGCGGCAAGGTCGTGGACACCTCGATGGGCATGACCCCGCTGGCCGGCCTGATGATGGGCACCCGCTCCGGCGATATCGACCCGAGCATCGTCGCCTTTTTGGAGGGCAGCCTGGGCGTTGACGGCAAAGCCATCGACACCATCCTCAACAAAAAGAGCGGTCTGCAGGGCGTGTCCGGCGTGTCGAGCGATATGCGCGACGTCGGCAGCGCGGCCGCCGCGGGCAACGCGCGCGCGAAGCTGGCGCTGGAGATGCTGGGCTACCAGATCAAAAAGATCGTGGGCAGCTACATCGCCGCGATGGGCGGCGTGGACGCCATCGTGTTCACCGGCGGCATCGGCGAGCATGACGCCGCGAACCGCGCCCGCGTGTGCGAGAACATGGAGTACCTCGGCATCGCCATCGACGCCGCCAAAAACGACGCCGTGCACGGCGATGTGTGCGATATCACCGGCGCCGGCTCCAAGGCAAAGGTGCTGGTCATCGCCACCAACGAGGAGCTGATGATCGCCCGCGACACCAAGGAGATCGTGGAGGCGTAAGGCCGTTTTGCCGCGGTTCCCCTGCATCTGCGTAGAAAGGCCCGGCCCCGAAATGGGGCCGGGCCTTTTCAGACCGTCGAAAAACCATAAGCAAGCATCTCCCTGCGGCGGCCTGAGGGCAGGCCGCCCTACGTTTGCAACGAAGATGCAATAGATTTGAGACCGTAGGGCGGGGTCCCCTGACCCCGCCGGGATTTGGTGGGCTCTTTTTTGACACGCTGAGGCCCGGCCCCGAAATGGGGCCGGGCCTTTTATACGGTTTCTTGCCTCGATCGCAGTAAATGGATCGGTTGTATCCGGCCTGTTGCGGGGCGTCGAGGACGCCGCCCCCTACGATCAATGGCCGGCGCAGAGGCCGGATCGGATCCGGCCCCTGTGGCTGTTTGACGGGCATCTGCCTGGCGGTGTTTTGGTTTACTGCTGTTCGGCGCGCTTTTGGGCGATCTTTGCCAGCGCATCCTTGCGGGAGAGGTTGATGCGGCCCTGCTGGTCGATGTCGGTGACCATGACGAAGATGGGGTCGCCGACGGCGACGACGTCCTCGACGCGCTCGACGCGGTGATCCTCGAGCTTGGAGATGTGGACGAGTCCCTCCTTGCCGGGCGCGATCTCGACGAACGCGCCGAAGTTCATCAGGCGGGTCACGCGGCCCTTGTAGATGGCGCCGACCTCGGGATCCTCGACGATGGTCTTGATGGTGTCGATGGCGCCCTTGGCGTTGTCGGCGTCGATGGCGGAGATGAAGACGTGGCCGTCCTCCTCGACGTCGATCTTGCAGTTGTAGGTGGCGCACATCTCCTGGATGACCTTGCCGCC
>CANRBN010000195.1 GCA_947628865.1 uncultured Gemmiger sp. | reverse complement strand
AACGCCTGCCGGATGCTTTATAATCATACGCGTTGGAAACAGCATAGGGGCATAGCTCAGTTGGTAGAGCAGCGGTCGAAATCGCGCGACGAAAGGAGCAGGCGATTTCGGGCACCGCAAGAGGGCCCGAGGCCGCAAAGGCACAAACAATAGAATATAGGGGCATAGCTCAGTTGGTAGAGCAGCGGTCTCCAAAACCGCGTGCCGAGGGTTCGAATCCTTCTACCCCTGCCAACAGAAAGGGCACCGCTTTTGCGGTGCCCTTTCTGTTGGCAGGGGTAAAAAAAGACTGAATCCGAGGCACGCGGAGCGTGCCGCAAGAGGGGAAAGCCATGGGACATTGCCAAGCGCCGGGCACAGTACAATCTAAAACAAATCACACGTTTGCATATTTATTCGTCAAAATGAAAAATCCCCTTGCGGCGTGCGGCAAAACAACGTATAATAGGCCTTGGTTTGATTTTTGTGCGCGCATGCGCGCCAACCGCAGTTTTAAAAAGGATGATCCCCATGCAGTATTCGACCAAACGACCGTTCATCACACTGGAGCAGGGCAGGGCATTGCGCGAGCAGTTCCCCACGCCGTTCCATCTGTATGACGAGGCCGGCATCCGCCAAAATGCGCGCCTTGTCAATAAGGCCTTTGCCTGGAACAAGGGGTTTAAGGAGTATTTTGCCGTCAAGGCCACGCCGACCCCCGCCATTCTGAAGATCCTGCAGGAGGAGGGCTGCGGTGTCGACTGTTCGAGCTATACTGAGCTGCTGCTCAGCGAGGCCTGCGGCTTCCGCGGCGCCGACATCATGTTCTCGGCCAACGATGTGCCGGCGCAGGACATGAAAAAGGCATACGAGCTGGGCGCGTACATCAATCTCGACGATCTGACCCATGTCGATTTCCTGCGCGATGTGGCCGGCGTGCCGAAAACCGTCTGCTGCCGGTATAACCCCGGCGGCATGTTCGATCTTGGCAACGGCATCATGGACAACCCCGGCGAGGCCAAGTACGGTATGACCGAGGATCAGATGGTCGAAGCCTATACCCGCCTGACGGCGCTGGGCGCCCGGGAGTTCGGCATCCATGCGTTTTTGGCCAGCAACACCATCACCGACGGCTACTATCCCGAGCTGGCCGGCATCCTGTTCCGGCTGGCTGTGCGCCTCAAGGAGCGCACGGGCGCCAAGATCAAATTCATCAATCTTTCCGGCGGCGTCGGCATCGCCTACCGTCCCGAGCAGCGCGCCAACGATATCCTGGCCATCGGCGAGGGCGTGCGCGAAATGTATGAGGAGATCCTTGTGCCCGCCGGCATGGGGGACGTGGCGCTCTTTACCGAGCTGGGCCGCTTTATGCTGGCGCCTTACGGGTGCCTGGTCACCACCGCCATCCACGAAAAGCACATCTACAAGGAGTATATCGGCGTCGACGCCTGCGCGGCGGATCTCATGCGCCCGGCCATGTACGGCGCCTACCATCACATCACGGTGCTCGGCAAGGAGGACGCCCTGCGCGACCATCTCTATGATGTGACTGGTGGCCTGTGCGAGAACAACGATAAATTTGCCATCAACCGCCCGCTGCCCAAGATCGATAAGGGCGATATCCTCGTCATCCACGATACCGGCGCCCACGGGCATGCGATGGGCTACAACTACAACGGCAAGCTGCGCAGCGCCGAGGTGCTGCTGCACGAGGACGGCACGCCGGAGCTCATCCGCCGCGCCGAGACCCCGGCGGATTACTTCGCCACGCTGGACTGCACGCCGTATCACCAAAACGGACATCTGGGCGGCTGAACGCCCCAATGGCAAAAACAAAAGCTCCCCGCGCCGCCAACTTCAACTGCGGTGCGGGGAGCTTTGTACATGTCAAAGCTGCTTGCCGCCGTATTTTTTGCTTTCGGCCACGGCCAGGCGGTCACAGCGCTCGTTCTCCGGGTGGCCTGCGTGGCCCTTGAGCCAGTGGTAGTGGATGGTGTGCTTTTCACATTCCTCCAAAAGCGCTGCCCACAGATCGGGGTTCAGGGCGGGGGATCTGTCGGCCTTTTTCCAGCCGCGCGCGCGCCAGCCCTTTGCCCAGCCCTTTTCAAGGCCGTTGATGAGGTACTGGCTGTCGCTGTACAAATCGATCTCGCACGGCTCCTTCAGGCAGCGCAGCGCCTCCAGCAGGCCGGTCAGCTCCATGCGGTTGTTGGTCGTGCCGGCGGCGCCGCCCGAGAGCTCGCGCTCGTGCGTTTTGCCGCCGGCGGTATAGCGCAGCACTGCGCCCCAGCCGCCGGGGCCGGGGTTGCCGCTGCACGCGCCGTCGGTATAAATTTCGATCCGCTTCATTCGCACCCTCCCGAGCCGGCCATACTGTTAAGAAGAACGGTTCTATTATACACCGGCGCGGGGGATTTGTCACCTTTCTTTTGCCCGCGCACGGCATTGACAAGGCGGGGGTGGAATTGTATAATATAACATGAATTAAAATGGCTTTTTGTGCAGTATAGTGAACTGGCACACCCTTTGCCGGCGGGCGCCGCGGCGCCCGCGACCGAAATACGGATCAGCTGTAAAGGCGGCGGCCCGGTGCCCCGCCGTGAACGATAACCCGGAGGTATCCATGCAGGAACGCAACCCGAAGCTCAACCCCCAAAAACGCGCGCGCCGTGCCCCGGCGCCCCGCCGCACCGTGCGCGTGCCGGCCCGCGGCGGCGCACCGCTGCGGCACAGCCGCCCCGTCACCGTGCAGGAGCCGCCCGCCGTGCCCATGCACATCTGCCCGCTGGGCGGCCTTGGCGAGGTGGGCAAGAACATCACCCTGTACGAGTGCAGGGGCGATA
>CANRBN010000194.1 GCA_947628865.1 uncultured Gemmiger sp. | reverse complement strand
CGCGCCCGCGCGGGGCGGGCAGGGCCGCCGGCAGCGCCGGGAAGCGGAACAGGAAGCTGCTGCCCCTGCCCTTCTCGCTGGTAAAGGTCAGGTCGCCGCCCATCAGGCGGGCCAGGCTGCGGCTGATGGGCAGGCCGAGGCCGGTGCCCTGGTTGCCCTTGGAGACGGTGTCCCGCTCCTGCGCGAACGCGTCGAACACATGCTTTTGGAACTCCTCGCTCATGCCGCGGCCCGTGTCGGTGACGCTCGCGTTGGTGTACACGGCGCCCTCCTCGCCCGGGGTCTGCCAGACCTTGAGCGTGACGGTGCCGCCCGCCGGGGTGAACTTGCGGGCATTGTCCAGCAGGTTCATCAAAACCTGCTGGATGCGCGTCTCATCGCCGCTGACACAGGGGGCGGTGAGCGCGCTCTCGACGCGGAAGTCGATGCCCTTTTCCGCCATGCCGTTTTGCTCGATGGCGGCGACGGTGTCGATGAGCAGGGCAAGATCGAGCGGGCGGTGCTCGAGCTCCATCTTGTCCTCCCCGAGCTTGGACATATCGAGGATATCGTTGACGAGCGAGAGCAGATAGTTGGCCGTCACGGTCGAGCGCTTGAGCTGGCCGGCCAGGCGCTCGCGGTCGTCAAGGTTCTGCGCCATCAGATGGTTGAGCCCGATGAGCCCGTTGAGCGGCGTGCGGATCTCGTGGCTCATGGTCGAGAGGAACTGCCCCTTGGCCTTGGCGTCGGCGCGGGCCTCCATCGAGCGCACGCGCTGGCGCAGCAGCAAAAACACCAGCGTCGAGATGATGAGCACCGCCAGCACCACGATGCCGGCGGCCAGCCGGTAGCGGTAGAGAAAATCGCCGAACGTGTAGGTGTACTGGTTTTCCATGATGGCCTGGATGGTATAGCTGCCGATCTCCTCCTCATCCATGGCGGCGATGGCCTTGTTGAGGATGCCGATGAGCAGCTGGCCCTCCGCCTCGGTGGGGCTGCCCGCGCCGGTAAAATCCACCATGGCGGAGAAGCACAACTCATCGGCCATGCCCAGCACCGGGATGACCTTGAGATCCTCGTAGGCGGGCTTGGAGATCCAGTATTCGACGATGTATTGGTTTTGGATCAAAAGGTCGGCCTCGCCGCGATCCACCGCCGAAAAGCAGTCGGTGATGGATTCGTACTCCTGCAGCGAGAAGCGGGGGTACGCCTCGTGCAAGACCTTTTTGAGCGTCTGCGAGCCGCTGACGATGGCCACCGTGTGCGGCGCGTCGTAGCTGAATTCAAGATCCTGCCGCGCCACCACGACCTTGCGGCTGGACAGGTACGGCTCACTGATGAGGATGCCGCGGGCCTCCTGGTTCTGCCGGTTGTCCTCCACGCTGGTGATGAGGTCGAGCCGCAGGGCCATCAGGTCGTCATATGTCACCGAGCCCGAGGGCAGCGGCACATACTCGAACTGCATGCCGGTCAGCGCCGCGGCGCGGTCAAAGATGGAGCGCGAGATGCCGGCGAGCGCGCCGTTTTCGTCGGTGAACGAGACGGGGATGCGATCCTGCACATAGCCCACGCGCAGCGGGGCATGCGCCTCGATGTAGGCCTGCTCCTCCCCGCTCAGGGCGAGCGGCGCGGCCTTGCCGGCGGCCGCCGACGCACACGGCGCCCACACGGCAGCCGCCAAAAGCGCCAGCGCGGCCGCCAGCGCTGCGATGCGCGGACGCTGTCCCCTGCGCGCCATGGCCCTCTCCCCTTTCCACGAGCGTTATGCTACCTGAATTGTAAAACAGAAACGGAAAAAAGTAAAGAGCACCGCCCGAAAAAGCGCGTTTCCGGCGCCGGCCTCACAGCATGAAGCCGGCGGGCGGCTTTTGGGCGCGGAGCTCCCGGATGTCCTGGCTCTTCAGCGCGAAGGAGAGGTAAGAGCGCTCGATCTGATAAGTCGGGATCTGCCTGCCCTCCGCCCATCTCTCCAGCTCGTCCCGCGCATCGGAATACGCGCGGAAGCCGAAATAGACGCCCGTTACCGAGCCGGGGGCCGACAGGATCCTTGGCGGCGCCCCGTTCTCGTTTGGGACAAAGATGCGCCATTCCTTTTCATGCGACCAGTCGGTCGATTTGAACAGCGACGGGCAGAGCGCGGCGGCGGGGTCGTCTATGCCGCGCATATCCAGCAGCAGGGAGGCGTCGAACGGGGTGTCCGTGTACACGACGGGCAGGAGGATCTGCATCTCCCGGGGCAGGCGGGCGACGTCATATTCCAGGCAAAAGCCGGTATGCTTTTCGCCGTAATAGCCCCACATCGGGTTGGAATGCGGGGTCGTGCTGAAGCAGGAGACACAAAAGAGATCGTGCAGATACAAAAGGTCTTCCTCGTCCAGGCGGATCAGGCTTTGATACAGCTCGTCGTCAAACATCTCCTCGCGCACCCAGCGCTCTCCCAGCTCCTTGAAGCGCTCGCCATAGACCGTATCGTAGTCCAAAAACCAGCGGGAATCCAGCGGGTCATTGAACCGCGACGGCGCGTTGAACGGGATCTGCTCCAAAAAAGCATTCTCGCGCCAATAGGGGGACTGAAAGCTGAAGTATTTATAGAGCTTTGCGGGCCGGTACTGTCTGGCGATCGCCAGCGCGGCCCGTATCTTGTGGTTTTTCAGGCAGGCCGTGTAGGCCGCAAGCCACTTTTCACCCAGATCCCTGACGTCCATGTTTCCTCCGCCATCGTGTTTTCCGCCTGCCACCCCGCGGCGCCGGCAAGTCTCATTTGTGCCTCAGACGCTGGAAGGGACTCTCCCGCGCCCTGGCGAACCGTCCACCGGACGGATTCGCCGCCGGCGTAAAGCGGGCT
>CANRBN010000193.1 GCA_947628865.1 uncultured Gemmiger sp. | reverse complement strand
GGTCAAGGCGCCCGGTGTTTTGCCGGCGCGGATGGAGCGCTGTGTCGTGATCCATTCGCCCAGATGCAGCCCCGTATTGGTGCACCATTTCGCCGGGACTTGTAAATCCCCGTGCTCGGCATAATAGAGGCTCGCCGCCCCGAAATACTGCTCCCAGCCGCTGGAAAGGCTGCGCTCCAGCTGTTCGAACAGCGTGCGGCAGTCCTCGACCTGCTCGATGACCTCAAAACGGTCGGTGACGATCTCGCTGTCGCGGCCCTCTTTATGGAAGCTCTGTACCGCCAGCTGCATCTCCTGC
Source organism: uncultured Gemmiger sp. (assembly GCA_947628865.1). Taxonomy (GTDB): domain Bacteria; phylum Bacillota; class Clostridia; order Oscillospirales; family Ruminococcaceae; genus Gemmiger. The sequence continues at coordinate 2,538 of CANRBN010000193.1, read as the reverse complement.
CGGATGGAATCAATGCTGCACAGCCCCTCAAAGTTGTTGACGATATCAAAGATGAGCGGCGTTTGGCTGTCGCCAGCCGTGAGGGCACGACCGATCTGCTGCTTGTAGATGATGGGGCTGATCGTTGGGCGAAACAGGATAACGCCCGAGATGCCCTTGACGTGCACGCCCTCGTTGAGCATATTGATGCAGTACAGCAGCTTGAGAGCACCGCTGGTGTCCTTTTTAAAGGAAGCAAACTCTTTGCTGGTAGCCGGGTCGGCGGAGTAAGCAAGATACGAATGGATATCCGGGTTGACCTTGCCGAACCATTCTTTCGTGTACTGGCGCAGCTCCTGGATATGCTCATAGTCCGAGCAGAACACGATATATTTGCCGGCGGGGTCAGGCATATGTTTGGCAAACACCTTGTCCAGCCCGTCTGCCTGTTCAAGAGCGCGGCGCAGGGCCTCAAAATACCGCTCGTTGGCGTCCTTGAGGCCGTCTCCGCGCACACGCTCGACGCGGCTTTGCAGCTCCGAAAGCTGATTTTGGTATTTAAATACAGTAGTCACATATTTTGGCGCGGGCAGAATGCCGCGGACGATGGCCTCGCCCAGGGTCATTTCGCTGGCGATATTCCCGTCAAACAATTCTTTTCCCATGTCAAGCTGACTGTCGAGATACCGTATCGCCGTAGCGGTCATACCCAGCACTTTTGCTTTTGGGTTGGCGGCCAGCACAGCGTCAACGCCCTCGCTCCAATGCTCGGCGCCGCAGCGGTGGAACTCATCCAGGATGATATAGTCCGCCTGCATGGCGGTGATCTCTTCCGGTGTCGAGCGGATGAGCTTCATATAGGTGGCAAAGCGGACATTTTGCAGCGGGAAAGCCGGGTCTTCGCGCAGCACGCTCTCACACTGAGTTTTGAAGATGTACTCGCTGGGGGAAAGCCAAAGGAATTTTGCTGTGGGATGTTCCTCGATGAGCTTGAAAGCAATAAAGCTCTTGCCGGTGCCGGTAGGGTGCACGACAGCAGCCTTGCCGGACTTCTCCAGCATGGCTGCCGCAAGCGTATAAGCTTTTTGGTTGTGAGGGTACAGCCGCACCGGCATCGCACACATCTCTCCCCGCATGGACAACAGGATGAATATTCTGTTGCCCATGCGGAGAAAAGTGCGGCCAAAATGACCTGTTCTGCCATCCTCAAGCCGCAAAATCCCGCAAAAAGGTACAAAACAAGACAAGCCGCAAAAGCAATTTGCTCTTACAGCTTCGCTTGCCGTGCCAAATTTTATGGAAAACACCCTTTTTTATGCCAAGGCCTTGCTTTTCAGGAGTGCCTATGCTATACTTTTGGTGTTTAAATTAGGGACAAGTGTGTCTATATGTAGTGTTTTGGCGTGACAGAATATTCACTTTGTTGCCGGCTGCTGAGCCGGCTTTTTGCTTATCTATGAGACGAGCCCCAGCCTCTCGAGGTGCCGGGCGTGCTCTTCACCGGTCGAGACAAGATAGATGCGCGTCGTCTCGATGCTGGAATGCCCCAGCACATCCGCCAACTGGACGATGTCCTTGCATACCTTATAATAGGTACGTGCGAACAGGTGCCGCAGGTTGTGTGGGAACACCTTGCCCGGCTCGACGCCTGCCGCCCTGCACAGGCGCTTCATCTGTGCCCAGATCGCACAGCGTGAGAGCGGTTTGCTGTCCGCGCCCAAAAACAGCGGTCCGGACTCTATCCCCCGCTCCCTGGCAAACTTTTTCAGCTTGCGACACAGCTTGCCCGGCAGCAAAATCGTGCGGATCTTGCCCTTGAGGGAAATTTGCGCATACCCCTGCCGTGCCGCCTCGACGGTGATGTAGCGTACCTCCGAAACGCGGATGCCGGTGGCGCAGATGGTCTCCATGAGCAGGGCCAGCTGGGGCTTGTGCTGCCGCTCGGCCGCTGCCAGCAGGCGAGCGTATTCCTCGCGTGAAAGCTCTTTCTCCTTGCTGCGGAACACCTGCCGTTGGATACGTAAAAACCGCACCCGGCAATCCGGCCAGCCCATGTAGCCGAAAAAGCTGTGCAGGGCCGCCAGCTTGCTGTTGACGGTAGACGGAGCCAAACCTTGTGAAATAAGGGCGGCTTTCCATGCTGTGACCGTCTCCTTGTGCACAGGCTGATCTCCCAGCCACGCAGAAAACATGTGTAAATCGTGCAGATATTTTTCGACGGTGGCCGGCGCGCGCTCCTCGCGCAGAAGCCAGGCTCTGAAGCGGTCGATTCTCTCGTTTGTGATGCGGCGGTTTGGATTTGTGAACATGTCAGGAAGCCCCCTTACAAAAGTTTCGCCTTGTCGGCAATCAAACCATTGTACCGCCTTCTCCCCCGTTTTGCGGCTGCCTTAGGAAAACATCCTGACAAAATCATAACCCCACGCGAAGCGTGGGGTTTGCAGAACGGCCCTGTAAGGGCCATAATACCAGCCGCACCCTCGTAGGGTGCACTATGAGCAACGCCAACCGCACTTGGCGTTGCTTTTTTACTTTCTCATTTCACTGTCGGCGGGAATC
>CANRBN010000192.1 GCA_947628865.1 uncultured Gemmiger sp. | reverse complement strand
CATGCGCAGCTTGCTCTTGTAGTCGTTGATCCTGTCCGCCTTGGGGCCGGTGGTGATGTTGAACGCCGTGCGCAGGCAGGCGTCCTGCTCGAGCCAATACTCGTTGTTGCTTTCCAGCCAGTCGAGCTTGCCGTACCGGAACGTAAAGTACCCCATGGCGCGGAGCATCTCTTCATAGTTTTCCAGCGTCGACACACGGTAATACTCGGTCAACGCCGCGCGAAGCTCCTCGTGCAGGGTCTCGTACGGCGCATCGCCGATGCCGAGCACCGTGACGCCGTTTGCGCGAAGCGCCATGCAAAAGCGGCGGAACGTATCCGGGAAATTGGGCGAGATAAAAACAAAATTCATTTCAGGCACCGACCTTTTCGGGGTTTTAATCCTCCAGCGTGAAGTCCTTGGGGTCATAGCGGGGCAGATCGCGCCGCCTTGGCACACGCAGCAGCGGGTCATAGCGATACTTCCGGCAGGCAAAAAAAGGCGATACGACGCCCTTGTGCCGGCACAGCACCATTTTGCCGTCCGCCGCCGGCGTCGCGTTGGCACAGTAGGAGCAGGCCGGGGCGACATTGCTGCCATAGAGCGGTTTTTTGAACATTCCCTGTCCTCCCGCAGATGCTTTAGCGTGTTGAATCGCCTCTATTATAAAACCTTTGTCCCATCTTGTAAAGAGCACAGCACAGAAAGGCGAAGCTGATCAGCGCGGCATCCGGCGGCAGACGGCTCGCGAGGATGACGCGCCCCGAAAGGCTCGACCAGGCCGGCAGCGCATCCGGCAAAAAGCGCGCACACAACCGCATGAGCAGCTGCAGCCAGACCGCGTGCAGCAGCCTGCACACGGCCAGCGCCGCCGTCGGGGTGCGCGGGCCGTACAGCGTGCGCACCTGGCAGAAGACCGAAAGCCCCGGCAGGCTCACGCACAGGCACACACCGTACAGCGCCGCCGCGCCGCCCAGCTGCGCAAAGGCGGCACAGCCGGTGCTCACCTCGAGCGCAGCGCCCAGAAGCGGCCAGGCGAGCGCTGTGCGCGGCAAAAACGGGCGCAGACATTCGGCGGCGATACAAAAAAAGATCGTGCATCCGCACACGCGCAGCGCGCTGCCAACGGCGCTGTCGATCGCCTGCGGCAGGCTCACGGCGCGGTGCGCGGTGTCCCCGGCGCTTTTTTCGCGGTCGGCGGCAGATGCTTTCAGAAATGGCATAAGACAGGCCGCCGCCAGCAGGCCGGCGCCAAGCTGGAGACCGTACAAAAGGACACCCGTCCGTACCGAGCCGAGCAGCAGCCCGCCGCAGCAGCCGACGGCAAAACCCGGCCCCGCGCACAGGCCGACGAGCAAGAGCCGCTCCGCACTCTCTTCACACAAGCGTCCGTCCGCCTGCATCCGTCCGAGCGTTGCCGCGCAAACGGCATAGCCGCCCAAAAGGGAAAGGAACAGCGCGAGCGGCGCCGCAGGCTCCCTGGCGCCGCAGCAGCGCGCGAGCGGCGCCAGCGGTCGACTCAATATTTCCGCGGCGGCGCTCGCGCACAGCAGCTCGCACACGACGAAAAAGGGGAACAGCGCCGGCAGCACGCTCCCTGTGCAAAGCGCCAAACCGTCCGCGAAGCCCCGCGCTGCGGCCTGCGGATGCGCGAGCAGCAGCACACCGAGCGCAAGCGCCGCCAAGGCGGCGACAGGGGCCGCCCGACCGCGGCGAAGAATCATAACAAAACCACCCCCGCTATATATTTGAATGCTGCCCGACAGCCGAAAGGAGACCGCTGCGCATGAGACCGAACGCCAAGCATCGCAGACGCAAAACCTCGCCCGGAGCGGCTGTCTCGGCACTGTTCCGGCAGCCGTCGGCGGATTTTTACACGCTGCCGGAGCTGGCCATCCGCGGCGGACGGATCGTGACCGAGGGATGCCGCAAGGTGCTCGACTTTGACGCGCAAAGGCTGCAGCTGGACATGGGGCACTTTCTCCTAACATTTTATGGGCAGGAGCTTCACATAGAATCCCTCAACGGAAAAAGAGCCGTGGTCGCAGGCCGCGTGGCGCGCATCGATTTTGCCGCCAAATGGGAGGGGGAACATGCTTCACTGTGATCCCTGGCGGGCGGACAGCTTCCGCTTCACGCTTTCGGGGCAGAATGCCCAGAGGTTTTTTGGCCTGGCGGCGGCGCAGGGATGCCCGCTGCGCGATATCCGCTGCACGGCGGACGGCTTTTCGGCGGTTGCGCAGGGCAGGGATCGCGCCGCCCTGCTGGCGCTGGCGGATCAACATGGGTGGGCACTCAAAACCGTGCGCCGCGCGGGGCCGGGCCGGATTTTTCTTGCGCTGCTGCGCCGCCCCGGCATCCTTGCGGGCCTTTTGTGCTTTTTGGGGCTCGTGCGAGTGCTTTCCGGCTTTGTGTGGGCCATGGAGCTCACTCTGCCCGACAGCCGTCAGGAGCAGCCGCTGCGCGCGCTGCTCGCCGAATGCGGCATCCAGGAGGGTGCCTGGCTGACACAGGCAAAGCTGCTCACGGCACAGCAGCGGCTCAACCAAAACAGCGACTGGTTCGGCTGGCTCAGCCTGAACTTTGCCGGCGGCTGTCTGCGCGCCGAGAGCACGCCGCTGGACCGCCGCCCCGTCGCACAGGCCGCGCAAAACACCGCCCTCTACGCAAGGGCCGATGCCCTGATCCTGGCCGTCTCGCTGGACAGCGGCTTTGCCGCTGTCGCGCCGGGGCAGTATGTGGCGGCGGGGCAGCTGCTGGCCGCCAATGCGCGCCTTGACCGCAGCGGCGACCCGGTTTTTCAGGCTGCCGCCGGGCAGATCATGGCGCGCGTGGAAGAGACCTTTACCGTGACCCAGCCGCTTTCCGTGCG
>CANRBN010000191.1 GCA_947628865.1 uncultured Gemmiger sp. | reverse complement strand
TCAAAGATCTCGGGGCCGTCGGTGCCGTTGGCACCGTCCATGCCGTCCCACGTCGGGCCATCCTCCACGCCGGGGTCTCCGGCGGCAATGGGTGGCTGTACAAGGGTGATGGTTACAAGTTTATTTGCCTCACATGCATCGTTAACTTTGCCAGGATCCTTTCCGGGTGAGTATTTGATTATAAATTTTGTTACGCCAAACTGTATATCCGCAGGAACACTGTCTCTATTATAAATCCATTTAAATGCGTAGGGCTGCGTTTTGTCCGTATTCGGATAATCTATTGTAAAAGCTTCTGGTGGATCATAGCTGGTATCCGTTGTACTATTTGTGTTTGGCATTACAATACCTTTGTCTTTGTCTTGTTCCACATCGCGTACGACAAAGAGGCGGAACAAAACACCTGTACCGGACACCTCAGGATGTTGAGTTGCGTCAGTACGGATCGTATAATTGTTCACAAGCAGTGCGTAGTTTACGACCTTGGCGCCGGAAGCAACTGCGACGCCTTCTTTTGGATAAACCTTTATATTGCCCAAAGCATCCCAAACGACGACGGAACCGTCATCGTAATAGGCCATGATCGCGGTGGCTTTTGCCAAGGCCAAGACCTGCTCATCCGTTATTATACCCGGGTCTATCTCAGCAGTTCCACCGCCGCCGCCGGTGCCACCGCCGCCGGTGCCGCTGCCGTTGTCCGGCCAGGTGCCGTAGTGGACAAGGGCGTTCAGCGGATCGCCGGTCGCCTCGTCGGTCTCGTCCGCCAGCAGCGGGTCGGTCACGACGGCGCCGAACGGGTAGGGGGCATAGTTGGCAAGGCCGTCATTGGATTTCACGAAGCTGCCGGGCGCATTCTCCGGCACATAGGCCGCCCCGGCGGTGCCGAACACCGCGTTGCCGGCGGCGTCTTTCAGCTCCGTTGTCCATTTGGCAAGCTCGTCAAATGTTGTATAGCCGGTAACGGCGGGGTCGGTGCCCGTCGCGCGGTCCGACAGGTAAGCGCAGCTCGTCACCGCCGCGTCCGCGGGCGCGATGCCGTTCACAACGCCGGTCATGTACGAGTAGGAGTTCGAGATGGTGGCCGTGCCATTTGTGCCGCCCACACTGGTCGCGGCAAGGACCGCGCCGACCAGACCGCCCGTGTTGGCGGGGGTCGTTGCTGGGGCGGTGTTGCCCACCGTCACGGTGCCGCCGGCGTAGCTGTTATTGATGGTAAGGGTGCAGTTCTCGCGCACCGCCCCCACGAGCCCGCCGGCGCTGTCGCTGTCCTGCAGGTTCAGCGTATTGATGGCGGCGCAGTTATCGATGGACAGGTTGCCACCGTCCGTAACAACGCCCACCAGACCGCCAACGCCGATATTCACGCCACTGCTACCATGGCCACAGGTGAGCGTATAGCCCGCGACGGTGCAGTTCGTGATCGTGACATCGCCGTCTCTGGCGCACACGGCCAGCGCGCCTGTCGAAACGCTGGTAGGCGAACTGTCGGTCATGGCGGCTGACCCGCTGGGGGAATAGAGGATGATGTTTTTGAGCGTGGCGCCGTCCACAAGATACTGGAACAGGCCCGTCATATCGCTCGAGCGCGTAAAGCTCAATTCAAGGATGCGGTAGCCGCCGCCGTCATAGCTGCCGGCAAACCACTGCGCGCCGGTATAGGCGTTGGTAGATTGATAGGTCGTGTCCTGCTCGGCGTTCAGGTCGTGGGTCTGCGCATAGGAGCCCTCGTGCGCAGTAGTTGCGTCGCCGTTCGGGATGTTGTCGAGCTGGCCCAGCGTGCGGATGAGGTAGGGGGTGTCCTCGGTGCCCATCGTCGTGGGGTCGGTCGCGTCGGCGAGCTCCTCAATGGCCGCGGCAAAGCGGCGGTCAAGGGCATAGAAGTGGGGCGTATTGAGGGCTCTCACGGTCACCCGCGCGGCATCGGCGGCGGCACCGGTCACATTTTTGAGCAGCGTGACCGTGGCGCCGGCAAAGCCGGTCGTTTCCGTAAAAGCTGTGACCACGTCGTCGTTTCCGGTATCTTCGCCAACGCCGGTGAAAGTCGGCAGCGGCACAACGGCAGAGGTACTGTCACTGGTAAAGACGCCGTAGCCCCAGTCGGTGATGGCGCAGCCGTCGCGGTCCTCGCACAGGGTCGTCTGGACGGAGCTGCCGCCAAAGCTGTCCCGCTGGGCGATGAAGAAGTTGTATTTTTCTTTGTCCGCGGCGTCGAGTTCCTTCTCCCAGTAGAACACGCCGTTGTATTCGCGCGTCTGCAGCCAGTCGCCATGGTGGGTCATGCCGTCGGGGGCAAGGTGGGGGTAGTTGGTTATGTGCTCAAGTGCCTTGTCATAGGCCTGCGCGGGCGTATTCGTTGTCGCCGCGGGGATCTTATTGCCGGTCAGCAGGGTATACCCGTTCGAGCTTTCGCTGACGGGCTTGGCCGTGGTGACCTTGCCCTTGTTGCTCATCTGATACGCTTTGCCCTCGGCGTAGACGGTCGTGCCGCTGTCCACCGTCACCTTGCCGTATGTGCCCCCGTTGTGCTCGCCGCTGAACAGGCCGAGCTTGGGGCTGCCGCCGTTCGCGAACACCGAGCAGGTCGTATAGCACACGCCGCTCAGCGTGACCGCGTCCGCCGTATGCCCGGCAAAGCCGCCCACAAAGGCGCCTGTTCCGCGCAGGCCGGTCACGTTGGCACGGCCATTCTCGTCCGCGGGCGCTTTGTAGTCATTGCCGGTATAATTTCCGGTGGTGGCGTCTTGGATGCCCACGGTATGGCCGCCGGCATAGCAGTTCTCCACGGTGGCGCCGCGGATCTGCCCGGCAAAGCCGCCCGTGTACTTGACGCCCACCACCTGCACGGCTGCGAAGCAGCGCTCGGTCGTGGCGCCGGTCGAAATGTC
>CANRBN010000190.1 GCA_947628865.1 uncultured Gemmiger sp. | reverse complement strand
CGATCTCGCTGAGCTGGCGCACGATGACGGTGCGCAGGATCTCGCTGCCGAGCTTGAACTCCAGCCCCAGCGCCATGCCGGTGGCGAGGTTCAGGCGTATCTCGGGGTTTTTGCGGACATAATCGACGATGCCGCGGCACCCCGAAACGATGATGACCGTCACGCCGACGAATTCAAACACCAGGATGGCGACGTCGACGACGTGGGTCAGGAGCTGTTCGAGCAGTTCGTAGATCTCCATCGGGCTCACTCCTTGCCTGTCTGCGGCCCGCTCGCCTGCCAGCCGGCGGGCAGGTACGCGGCGGTGCCGTGGATCATATCGTCGACGAGGGCGCGGATGGCGGCCTCGTCGGTGCACTTGGCGCGCGTGTTGGGGTCGTTCAAAAAGGCCTGCACGACGGCCTCGCGGTCACAGGTCAGCGCCGCCTTGAGCGTGCGCTCGTGGTTTTGCACATGCGGCAGCGTCAGGGCCAGGATGGCGCCTGGCAGCGGGCCGGCAAGCACCGGCTTGATGCTGTTTTTGGTGAACACGGCGTTCGTCTCCACCACGGCGCCCAGCGGCAGGTTGGGGATCTGGCCGGCGTTCGGCAGGTTGACGTTGCTGACCGTGCGCGTCAGCCCGACCAGCGCCTTCATGAGCAGGATGCCCTCCTCGCCCGAGGGCTCGCGGTCGATGGCGCGGCGGCCCTCGACGTAGGCCCGGCTTTTGGCGCGCCGCTCGGCGAGATCGGCCTTGCGCCAGTCGACGGTGGTCAGGCCGAACTTCCAGCGGCGGACGGTCGCGGGGTCGTTGAGGTATTCGTCGCCGGGCATGAACTCGGCCAGATGGCGGTCCCCGGCGGCGGCGATGGCGCCGTAGCGGCGGAACAGGTCGAATTTGACGCGGTGCGCACATTCAAAGGTGGAGTTGGCCCAGTTTTTGTCCGGCTCGTCAAAGCCCTGCTCGTAGTATCTGTCCACAAAGGCGCGGTAGACGGGGAAGAGGTCGACGCCCTCATAGCTGGCCTCGGTGAACCAGGTGAAATGGTTGATGCCGACGACGTTGACGCGGATGTCCCGCCGGGCGGGCGCGGGCACGCCCAGCGCCTCGGCGGCGACGGCGGCGAGCAGCTTTTGCGTGCCGAACACCTCGTGGCAGCAGCCGAACGCCTTGACGCCGGGGAACACATGGTACAGCACCTGGACACACAGCGACATCGGGTTCGTGTAGTTGATGACCCAGGCGCCGGGGCAGTGGTCGCGGATGCCCTCGGCGATGGGCACATACATGGGCAGCGTGCGCAGCGCGCGGATGATGCCGCCGGGGCCGGCGGTATCGCCCACCGACTGCCAGATGCCCAGCCGCTCGGGCAGGTGTACGTCGACGGCCATCTCGTCAAAGGTGCCGGGCAGGATGGAGATGACGACGAAATCCGCGCCCCGCAGCGCCTCGGCGAGGGTATCGGCCACGCGGTAGCGCCAGTGGCCGGCGGTCTCGGGCATGGCGTCGATTTTGTTGCCGATGATCTCGTTGGCCTCGGCCGCAGGGCGGTCGATGTCATAGAGGGCGACCTCGCCGCTCATCGCGGGCTCGATGGCAAGGTCGGTCATGAATTTCCACGCCCACCCGCGGGAGCCGCCGCCGATGTAGGCCAGCTTGATGCCGCTGACGGTGTGTTCGGTCTTGTTGTACTGCATGGCAAAAGCACCTCCTGTGGGGCCGCTGCGGTGAAGCTCACCGCAGGGCGGCGAGCACGGCGGCGATGTCGGCGTTCAGGCAGATGGCGCGCCCGTCCAGCTCGCGCGGGGCGCCGGCCTCGCCGAGGTTGAGGCAGGCATAGACGGCGTCGGGGTTTTGCAGCGTCCGCCGCCAAAACGGGAGCTTGATGATGCCGGGGGTGTTGTACCCCACGCCCAGCTCGAGATACAAAACACGGCCCGTCTCGTGGCGGCGCAGCCAATCGGCATAGCGCGCGGCGGCCGCGTGCCAGCCCGCGTCCTCGACGAACGTATCGTCGCTGCGCAGGTTCATAGCGAGCGGGCGCCCGCAGCGCGGGCAGCGGGGCACGAGCTCCGAGGGGATGCGGCGGTCTTTTTGCCGCTCGACCATCGCGCGCACCGCGGCCTCGTTGTCCCAGGTCTCGCGGCAGCAGGGCCGCGAGCACTGGAACAGGCCGTAGTCCCCCTGCGTGTAGAACAGGCGCCGCTTGTCGAACCCGGCTTTCTGGAAGCAGTGGTCGACGTTGGTGGTCAGGACGAACCAGTCCCGCCCCCGCACGAGCGCGAGCAGGTCGTCATACACGGGCCCGGGCGGGTCGGTGTAGCGGTTGATGAGGATGTAGCGGCTCCAGTAGGCCCAGTGCTCCTCCGGCGTCGGATAGGGGTAAAAGCCGCCGCTGTACATGTCGGAAAAGCCGTAAACGGCGGCGAAATCGGCAAAATGCCGCTCGAACCGCTCGCCGCTGTAGGTAAAGCCGGCGGCGGTCGAAAGCCCCGCCCCGGCGCCGATGAGCACGGCGTCGGCTGTGTCGAGCGCGCGGCGCAGCGCCTCAAGCGCATCCGAGGAGGGCTGCGTACAGCGCGCGGTCGAGCTCCTTGAACACATCGAATACCACCCTCATCCCGCCGCCGTTCTGCGCGCGCCAGGCGCGCACGGTGTCGACCGCGATGCGGGCGGCGATGTCGTTGGGGAAACAGAACTCCCCGGTCGAGATACAGCAGAACGCGACGCTCTGCAGCCCCGCCCGCGCGGCAAGGTCGAGGCAGGCGCGGTAGCAGCTTGCGAGCTGGCGCCGGTGTGCCTCGGTCAGCGGCCCGGCGACGATGGGCCCCACCGTGTGCAGGACATACCGGCAGGGCAGGTTCCACGCGGGGGTGAGCCTGGCGCGGCCGGTGGGCTCCTCATGGCCCTGGCGCGCCATCATCCGCGCGCAGGCCAGGCGCAGCTGCACGCCGGCAAAGGTGTGGATGCAGTTGTCGATGCAGCGGTGGTTGGGGATGTAGCAGCCGGTCA
>CANRBN010000189.1 GCA_947628865.1 uncultured Gemmiger sp. | reverse complement strand
ACTTCGTCCACCGTTTTGCGCACGATGTCGGACAGGTTGTTGCGGTTGTACAGGCTCGCCACGATGTCGATGTAGAGGAGCTCGTCGATGCCCTGCTCATAGTAGCGCCGGGCAAAGGCGTTGGGGTCGCCCAGCTTGCGCAGCCCCTCGAGCTGGATGCCCTTGACGAGGTTCGCGTCCTTGACGTCCAGCCGCGCGATCAGACGGATCTTTTTGCTCATAAGCACCAGGCTCCCAATGTAAAATGGTAGGGCGGGGGCTTGCCCCCACCGGACATGCCACCGCAGCGGGTTTGCCGGGGCGGCATTTTTCATGCAAACGACCGCTTACTGCTCGTGGTGCGTGCCTTCCGGCGCGCCCCACAGCACCTCGCTGTCGCCCTCGTAGGGGGTGTGGCGCAGCTTCCACAGGCCGTTTTCGTATTTCCAGATGTGCGGAGAGCGGAACCGGTCGGCCAGGTGCATGAAATATTCGCGATCCATTTTGGGCTGCTCGAAGCACTTGTATGCCTCGGGGAAATGCTGCCGGTCGATGGAGAGATAGGCCATGATCTCTTTCTCAAAGCGGTCGGGGTACTCGCCGTCGAACTTTTTGCACAGGGCCTTTGCCTCGTCCAGCGTGATCTCGTCGTTGCGGATCTCCTGCGCGGCGTCGTAGGTGGTGCGCCCGATGCCGTACTTGATGTAGGTGGTGTAGTAGAAAAAGTCGTCGATCTTGTCGTCGATGGAATTGTATTTCGAATAGGTGCCCTGCGTGCGCTCCGGCGCGGGGCGGAAGCCCCCGTGCTCGACGGCGTAGTAGTACGCGCCCTGCGGGTGCCATTTTTCATAATAGCCCAGATACCGCACCTGGATGTGGTTTTTCTCGAGGTTCGAGGTCTCGCCGGGCAGGTAGAGCGCAAGGTCGGCCTTGTCGATCTTGTAATCCTCCTCGAGCTGGCGCAGGCTCACGCCGCCCAGGTAGATGTGGTCATAATCGTTGACGGCAAAAAAGTGCTCGTCCCGCAGGGCGGAGTTGTTGTCCGCGATGGGGTTGCCGAACTCGGCCTCGTTCTCGCCGTAAAACACGAGCGGGATGCCGAACTTGGCCGCCATCTTGGGCGCCAGCTGCTTTTGCCCCAGGATGAAGGGCTGGAACGGGTGGAACAGGTTCTCGGTCGCAAGGCGTGTCAGCAGGCGGTGGGTCTGGCCGTTTGGTGTGCACAGGTAGTTGTCGAACCCGGCGTGGATCCAGGCCTGCATGTTCTCCCACCCCCAGGGGGTGTAGATGTGCGGCGCCCAGGTCACGGTCAGGGGATGCATGCCGTACTTGTATTTGAGCAGATGCGCGGCGTAAAAGCTGTCCTTGCCGCCGGAGCCGGGCACAAGGCAGTCATAGCTGCCGTCGTTTTTGCGGTATTCATCGCACAGCTCGCGCAGCTCCTTTTCGCGCAGGGCCCAGTCGATATGGCCGTTGTGCTTGTTGTGGCAGGCGTGGCAGGCGTCGCACACGCCGTCGTCCTGGATGACCATCGTCTTTTTGATGCTCTTGATGGTGTGCTCGAACTCATAGCAGGAGTTGGGCTTCTGGTTGCTCATCACGCACTCCTTGCAGAACTGCACATGCCGGGGCAGGCCGTAGTAGACCTCCAGCTCGTCCTCGGGGATGTCGGGCGCGTACTTGGCGTAGTCGATGGGCAGATAGCGGGGCAGCTTTTCCATTCCTTACACACTCCTTACAAAACAAAAACGCCGTCCGCGGGGCACAACCCCCCAAGCGGACGGCGCCATTGCCGTTCAAGCGCAGTATAGCACAGCCGAACGGCAAAGTCAATCCATGAACTTGACCGCCGTGCCGAAAGCCATCACCTCGGCGGCGCCGGCGGTGATGGTGGAGCTCGCGAACCGCAGCCCGACCACGGCGTCGGCGCCCTTTGACTCGGCGTCCTCGACCATGCGGCCCACGGCGATCTGCCGCGCCTCGGTCAGCATCTCGGTGTAGGCGACCATCTCGCCGCCCACAAGGCCCTTGAACTGGCTCATGATGTCCTTGCCAAGGTTTTTCGAGTGCACCACGCTGCCCTTGACAAAGCCGAGGGCCTCGTACCGCTTGCCGGGGATGTTCTCAATAGTCACGATAAGCATCGATCTCATCCTTTCGTATCTCTTTCAGGCGTTCCCACAGCACGACCAGCGTGCCCAGCACGCAGGCGGCCGGGATGCCGGCCACCAGCGCCCACAGCCACCACGGCAGCGGGTCGACCGTCTGCGCCCACAGCAGCAGCGCGAACGTCCACAGCATCAACGCCGTGAACAGCCCCGCGCCGACCACCGCCCCCACGCTGCGCCGGCGGCGGATGTCTCTGCGCTCGATATCCACGAACTGTACCCCCTTTCGCTGTTCTGCTGCCACCTGCGCCTGCAGGGCAGCGATGTCAGCACCGTCCAGGCTGGGCTCCTTTTGCAGGGCCGCGCACAGGCTGAGCGCGGCGTCCACATCCTGCCGGCGGGCCTGCAGCGTCACGGCGTGGCGGCGCATGGCGTCGGGCAGGCTTTCGCGGCCCTCCAGCACCGCGCGGATCTCCGGCAGCGGTACGTCCAGCAGGCGCAAAAGCCGGATGCGGCGCAGGCGCTCAAGGTCGGCGTCGGTGTAGCTGCGGTAGCCGTTGCCGCTCTCCCGCCCCGGGGCCAGCAGGCCCTCGGCCTCGTAAAAGCGGATGTTCTTGGCGCTCACGCCGGTCTTCTGCGCGGCCTCGTTGATGCGCATGGAGCCCGCCTCCTTTCGGTGCTGTGGTCAGCGTACGCCTTCCAGCAAGGGGAAAGTCAAGGGGTTTTCGAAAAAAATTTCAAAAAAACCGCCGCGTGGCGACGCAGACTGTCGAAAAAGGTGTTTTCTGAATCCATCGGCCTCGGCTGACATGAGCGGACGAGGTCGATACCTCTAGAGCAAAAAATGCCGTTCGAGTCGCCTTTAGGCATGAGAACGACATTTTTTGCGACGGGGTGTGTCCAAGAGAGGGGTAAAAGCGGCGCCATGTAATGTCCGCGTTCGCGGACGTATAGTTCGGTCGCGCCCTCGCTCAACGCTGTGCGCCCGCA
>CANRBN010000188.1 GCA_947628865.1 uncultured Gemmiger sp. | reverse complement strand
GGTGTGTCCAAGAGAGGGGCGCAGGCGGACTGGCGCAGCCAGCTTAGCCGAGCCCCTCTTTTGCAGCGTGTCGAGTTCCTCGACACGCTGAAGCGGTGCGTTCAGGAATTCTCGGCAAAGTTGCCGGTGTAGAGGGTATAGTAGCGGCCCTTTTGCTCGATGAGCTCGTCGTGGGTGCCGCGCTCGATGATGCGGCCCTGCTCGAGCACGAGGATGCAGTCGGAGTTGCGCACGGTGGAGAGCCGGTGCGCGATGACGAACGTGGTGCGCCCGAACATCAGCCCGTCCATGCCCTGCTGCACGAGCTGCTCGGTGCGGGTGTCGATGGAGGAGGTCGCCTCGTCCAGGATGAGCACCGGCGGGTCGGCGACGGCGGCGCGGGCGATGGCCAGCAGCTGGCGCTGGCCCTGGCTGAGGTTGGCGCCGTCGCCGGTGAGCATGGTGTCATACCCCTGCGGCAGGCGGCGGATGAAGCCGTCGGCGTTGGCCAGGCGCGCCGCCGCCTTGCACTCGGCGTCGGTGGCATCGAGCCGGCCATAGCGGATGTTGTCCATCACGGTGCCGGTGAACAGGTGCGTGTCCTGCAAAACGATGCCGAGCGAGGTGCGCAGCGCGCTCTTTTTGATGTCGGCGATGTCCAGCCCGTCATAGGTGATGGTGCCCTTTTGGATGTCATAAAAGCGGTTGATGAGGTTGGTGATGGTCGTTTTGCCGGCGCCGGTGGAGCCGACGAACGCGATCTTCTGCCCCGGGCGGCCATAGAGGTTGATATCGTGCAGGACGATCTTTTCGGGGTCGTAGCCGAAATCCACGCTGTGGAAGCGGATATCGCCCTTGAGCGGGGCAAACCGCTCTTTGCCGTCGGCATCGGTCGTTTTCCACGCCCAGAGGTTGGTGCGCTCGCCGGTCTCGGCCATGGTGGCGGTGTCGTGGTTGCTGACGTTGACCAGCGTGGCGGTGCCGGTATCGGGCTCGGGCTGTTCGTCGAGCAGCGCGAAGATGCGCTGCGCGCCGGCCAGCGCCATGACGATGGCGTTGAACTGCATGGAGACCTGGTTGATGGGCATGTTGAAGCTGCGGTTGAACGTCAAAAAGCTCGCCAGCTTGCCCAGGGTGAGCCCGGTGGTGCCGGTCAGGGCCAGCGCGCCGCCGACCATGGCGCACAGCACATAGGACAGGTTGCCCAGCTGCTGGTTGCACGGGCCGCCGACGTTCGCGTAGGTGTTGGCGGCGTTGGCGCTGTGGAAGAGCGCGTCGTTGAGCTCGTCAAAGCGCTCGATGGCCTCCTGCTCGTGGCAGAACACCTTGACCACCTTCTGGCCGGTCATCATCTCCTCGATGTAGCCGTTGACGGCGCCGAGGTCGCGCTGCTGCGAGATGAAGTACTTGCCGGAGTTGCCGGTCAGGTATTTGGTGACGAACAGCATCACCACCACCATCACCAGCGTGACGCCGGTCAGCGGCAGGCTGAGCATGAGCATCGAGGCGAAGACGCTGACGACGGTGATGACGCTGTTGACCATCTGCGGCACCGACTGGCTCACGAGCTGGCGCAGCGTGTCGATATCGTTGGTGTAGATGGACATGATGTCGCCGTGGGTGTGGGTGTCAAAGTAGCGGATGGGCAGCGTCTGCATATGGGCGAACATCTCGTCCCGCAGGTTTTTGAGCATGCCCTGGCTGATGATGGCCATCACGCGGTTTTGGGCAAAGGCGGCCGCCGCGCCCAGCGCGTAGAAGCAGGCCACCCGCCCGATGGCCGCGGCAAGGCCGGAGAAATCGTTGCTGCGGGCCGCGAGCAGCGGGGTGATGTAGCCGTCGATGAGGGTCTGCATGAACAGCGTGCCCTGCACGTTGCACAAAACGCTGACGACGATGCACCCCATGGCAAAAAACCACGGCCATTTATAGTATTTGAACATATACCCCATGATGCGCCCGAACACCTTGCCGGGGTTTTCGATCTTGGGGCGCGGGCCGCGCATACGGCGCGGGCCGGGGCCGTTGACGACCTTTGCGTTTTCCTGTGCCATCAGTGCTCGCCCCCTTTCTCGTCAAAATCGCCGCTGCCCTGGGTCTGGCTGTTGTACACTTCCTGGTAGATGGGGTTGTTCTCCAGCAGGTCGGCCGGGGTACCGTAGCCGGAGATCTTGCCGTTGTCGAGCACGAGCACATGGTCGGCGTGTTCGACGCTCGAGATGCGCTGCGCGATGATGAACACCGTGGTGCCGGGGATCTTTTCGGCAAAGGCGGCGCGGATCTTTGCGTCGGTGGCGGTATCCACCGCGGAGGTGGAATCGTCCAGGATCAGGATCTTGGGCTTTTTGAGCAGGGCGCGGGCGATGCACAGGCGCTGCTTCTGCCCGCCGGACACGTTGGTGCCGCCCTGCTCGATGTGGGTGTCGTAGCCGTCGGGCATACGCTCGATGAACTCATCGGCGCAGGCCTGGCGGCAGGCCTCGCGCAGATCCTCGTCGGTGGCGTCCTTGTTGCCCCAGCGCAGGTTCTCGGCGATGGTGCCGCTGAACAGCTCGTTCTTTTGCAGCACCATCGCCACGGCGTTGCGCAGCGTTTCAAGGTCATAGTCGCGCACGTCGATGCCGCCCACCGAGACCGTGCCCTGCGTGACGTCGTAAAGGCGCGGCAGCAGCTGCACAAGGCTCGATTTGGCGCTGCCGGTGCCGCCGATGATGCCCACCGTCTCGCCCGAGCGGATGTTGAGGTCGATATCGCTCAGGACATCGGCGCCGTCCTGCTTGTAGCGGAAAAAGACGTGGTCGAAGCGCACGGCGCCGTTGGGCACCGCCATGACCGGGTCGGGGCCGTTGGTGAGCGAGCTCTGCTCGTTGAGCACCTCGGCCACGCGGCGCATGGACGCCGAGGACATCGTGACCATGACGAAGATCATCGAGACCATCATCAGGCTGGACAGGATGTTCATGCAGTAGGTCAGCATGCTCATCAGGTTGCCGGTGGTGAAGGTGGTGTTGCCGGAATTGACGATCATCCGCGCGCCGATCCAAGAGATCAGCAGGATGCAGGTGTACACCGTGCCCTGCATGATGGGGGCGTTCCAGTTGATGATCTTTTCGGCCTTGA
>CANRBN010000187.1 GCA_947628865.1 uncultured Gemmiger sp. | reverse complement strand
TGAGAGGATCGAACTCCCACGGGCGGAGTCAGAGTCCGCTGCACTACCATTATGCGAATCCCCAGCGTTTCGGGCGGCTGCCCTCAACAACTCAATATTATACTGGCTGGCATGCGCTTTGTCAATACCCCCACCGGCGCTTTTTTGTGCCGCTTCGTGCCGCCCGTTTTCGGCGCGCCGCCGTTGGGGGCGGCGGTGCGTCAGCCCTGCTTTTTGGTCTTGGCGGGGCGGGCGCGGCGCTGGTCGGCGCCGAAAAACCGGAACTCCTTGCAGCTGCCCAAAATGCGGCTCGCGACCTTTTCGGTATAACGCGCCTCGAACACGGTCGGGTCGGTGATGTTGGAGGTATAGATGGTCGGTCTCCGGCACAGCATGCGGGTGTTGATGAGCTCATACAGCACGCTGATGGTCAGCGCGTTCACATACTCGGTGCCAAGGTCGTCCAGGATCAGCAAATCGGCCTCCTGGCAGGCATCCAGCCAGTCCGAGCCGCTCTCACGGTCAAAGTGCTCGCGGGCCAGCTGCGCCGCCAGCGCCGCCGAGCTCGCGTACAGCACGTCAAAGCCGCGCTCCAGCACGGTGTCCGCGATGGCCAGCGCCAGATGCGTTTTGCCCAGCCCCGCCGTGCCGGTGAACAGCAGGCTCGGGCTGCCCGGCGCAAAGGCCGCGGCGTATTGGCGGCAGTAGCGCAGGATCTTGCCCATGTACTCGCGCAGAGAGGCGCCCAGCTCGGCGTCATAATCGAGCGGATAGCGCTCGAGCTCAAAGGTCTCGAACCCGCACAAGGCAAGCGGGGAAGCGTTGTTGATCTCGGCCCGGCGCATATCGCGCACGAGCGCCGCCACACAACGGCAGGGGCGCCCGTTGGCGGTGCCGGTGTCGCGGCAGTCCGGGCAGGCGTAAGCGGGGGAGAAGTCCTCGGGCCCATAGCCGGCCTGCCGCAGCAGGGCGTCGTACGCCTCGCCGGCCTTTGCCAACACCGCGCGCGCGGCGGTCGGGTCGCCGCCCTGCGCAGCGACGCGCGCCAGTCCGAGCCCGGCCTGCGTGCGCGCGTCCTCGGCCTCGGCCAGCGCGGGCACGGCCGCATAGGCCGCCCGGCGCCGTTCCTGCGCCTGCATCACGGCCCGCTGCCGGCGTGCCGCGACCTCGCGCCGCGCCGCGCGGAACAGCTCATCCCTCGTAAGCATCGCTCAAGCCCTCCAACTCCTCGTCCAAAAGCGCGTTCCAGCTGGGCTGCGGCGCACCGGCGCCTCGGTCTTTCGGCGCGCGCCTGCCGGTGGCCAGGATGTTGCTGCCGGCCAACTGCCCCTTGCCGCGCACGGCGGCGATATCGGTGATGCCCTGCGCGTGCCAGCGGCGCAGGATGCCATCCACATAGCGGATGCTGCGCTTGCCCTCGGCGTGCAGCAGCGCCTCCTCGATCAGCTCCGGCGCCATCTGCCAATCCTCATGCCAGCGGGTCACGGCGTCCTTCTCCCAGCGTGTCAGGGCGCCGGCCTCGGTGCCGAACAGCGCGGCTGCGGCGGCCCAGCGCTCCTCCCGCAAGGTCTGCCGGCGCAGATACCGCTCGGCATCCTCGCCGCTCTCCACGCCCTCCTCGCGCCAGCGCGCCAGCTCGCGCGCCACGCTGGCCACCGTGTGCCGGCCCTGCCGGGCGGCCTCGCTGCAGGCCAGCAGCACCACATCGGTGGGCCAGCCGTCGTTGAGATACAGCCCGACCAGCCGCTGCAGCTCGCTGCGGCCCAACGCGCGGCCCAGGGCGGCCTGCGCCTCGCCGCAGAGCACCGCGACCTGCGGGTCGTCCAGCGCGGCCAGGAGAACGGAAGCGGTCTTTTCCTCCTCGGTCTGCGCCGCGGCGGCAGGCAGGCCGCGCTCGCTCGCCAGCAGCCCGGCCCCCGCCCAGTATTGCAGCGCGCGCTTCGCGGCCTCGACGCTCTTGAGCCCCAAGGCCTTCGCCAGCGCGCGCGGGTCGGTCTCGCCGGTGGCCAAAATGTGCAGCGCCACGCGCACCGTGTCGCCATCGGTGCGGGCCACATGCGCCATCACCACCTGCGGCACGGCGGTGCTGTCCCCGGTCTGCGGCAGCAGCTTGTATGCCACGCGGCCCACCCCCTTTTTTTGCAGATACAGATGTATTATAGCATCCCCGCAAAATCCTGTAAAGCGGCAGCGGACGGCAAAAAAGCATGCCCGCGCCGCTGTGCGCAGGCAAATATTGCCAAAAACAAAAGCCGGTTTTTAGGCAGTTTTCACCTTGCGGGGCCGCCGCATTTTGCTTACAATAAAAGTTACCCCCAAAGCCCGAAAAGGAGGCGCTTTTCGCCATGCCCATCAGCCTTGTCAAGATGCCCACCAAGCACGAGAACCTGTACCTGCGCGTCGGCATGGGGCACTTTGCCACCAGCCACAGCCACATCAACTATTTTATCGACGTCACCGTGCCCAAGACCCGCCTGTCCGAGGCGCGCGCCGTCTCGCACGAGCTGGCCAACGCCTATAAATCCACCACCATCGTCGATACCATCCTCTGCCTGGACGGCACCGAGGTCATCGGCGCCTGCCTTGCCAGCGAGCTCACGCGCGAGGGCTTTATGAACATCAATTCCCGGCAGGAGATCCACGTCGTCACGCCGGAGCACACGGCCGGCAGCCAGCTGCTGTTCCGAGAGAATCTTTCCCCCATGAT
Organism: uncultured Gemmiger sp.; assembly: GCA_947628865.1. Lineage (GTDB taxonomy): Bacteria > Bacillota > Clostridia > Oscillospirales > Ruminococcaceae > Gemmiger. The sequence goes on along the minus strand of CANRBN010000187.1, from coordinate 503 downwards.
CACCGGCAAGCATGTGCTCGTGCTGGCGGCGTCGGTGACGACCGGCTTTACGATGAAATCCGCCATCGAGGCGGTGCGCTACTACGGCGGGCAGGTCGTGGGTCTGATGGCGCTGTTCGCCACCGTGCAGGAGTGCGAGGGCCTGCCCATCACCTCGCTGTTCGACCCGCAGGATCTGCCGGACTACCGCTCCTACGATGCGCACAGCTGCCCGTGGTGCCAGCGCGGCATGCGCATCGAGGCGCTCGTCAACAGCTACGGCTATTCGAGCCTGTATTGAGCATCAGGCGTTTGCCCGCGCGGCAGGCTGCCAAAAGAGTGCATTTTAGGATCCATCGCCCTCGGCTGACATGTTCGCGCCCGCAGGCGCATGTCGGAGGCCAACCGCGCGAAGCGCGGCTCTTAGGCCGCAGACGCGGACGAGGCCGATACCTCCAGAGCAAAAAATGCCGTCCGAGTCGCCTTTAGGCATGAGAACGGCATTTTTTGCGACGGGGTGTGTC
>CANRBN010000186.1 GCA_947628865.1 uncultured Gemmiger sp. | reverse complement strand
CGGCCATCGGCGGCAAGGACAGCATGTCCGGCAGCTTTGAGGGGCTGGACGTGCCCCCCACCCTTGTCAGCTTTGCCACCGCCATCGGCAAGACCGACGCGGTCTTGAGCCCCGAATTCAAGGCCGCCGGCAGCGCCGTGGTGCTGCTGCGCCCCACCTGTGAAAACGGCCTGCCGACGGCGGCCAGCCTGAAACGCATTTACAGGACGGTCAAGACGCTGAACGCCGCGGGCAAGGTGCGCGCCGCCGCCGCGCCGGGCTACGGCTGCTTGGCCGAGGCGCTGTTCAAGATGGGCGTTGGCAACGGGCTGGGCCTGCGCTTTGCCGACGGGTTTGTCTGGCAAAGCCTGTTTGCCCCCTGCTGGGGCAGCGTGGTGCTGGAGCTTGCCGCGCCGGAGGCGGGCGAGCTGCTGGGCACCGTGACCGATGCCTACACCTGGGTGTGCGGCGGCGAGACCGTCGCCCTGGCACCGCTGCAGGAGGCGTGGGAGGCCAGGCTCGAGCCCGTGTTCCCCTACCGCAAGGCGGGCGAAACGGTCATCGCCCTGCGGTATGAGGCCCCCGCCGAGGCCCGCAGGAGCCCGGCTGTCCGCCGCCTGAAGCCGCGGGTCATCATCCCGGTGTTCCCCGGCACCAACTGCGAGTATGACACCGCGCGCGCTTTCCGCCGCGCCGGGGCCGACCCGCATGTGCTGGTGCTCAAGAACCTGACCCCCGCCGATGTGGCCGAGAGCTGCCAGGCGCTCGTCAGCGAGCTGGACGCCGCGCAGATCCTGATGCTGCCGGGCGGCTTCAGCGGCGGCGACGAGCCGGACGGCAGCGCCAAATTCATCGCCGCGTTCTTCCGCGCGCCGGCGGTGGCCGACGCCGTGGCCCGGCTGCTGAACGAGCGCGACGGGCTCGCCCTGGGCATCTGCAACGGGTTCCAGGCGCTCATCAAGCTGGGGCTCGTGCCCTATGGCGAGATACGCCCGCTGACCGACACCGACCCGACGCTGACGTTCAACACCGTGCACCGCCACCAGAGCATGCTGGTGCGCACGCGGGTGGCCAGCAGCAAGAGCCCGTGGCTCTCCCGCTGCAAGGTGGGCGACGAGCATCTGATCGCCATCAGCCACGGCGAGGGCCGTTTTGTGTGCGAGCCCGCGCTTTTGCAGCAGCTCGTCGAAAACGGGCAGGTCGCCACGCAGTACGTCGATACGGACGGCGCGCCCACGATGGACATGCGCTGCAACCCCAACGGCAGCGTGCTGGCCATCGAGGGCATCACGAGCCCCGATGGCCGGGTGCTGGGCAAGATGGGCCATACCGAGCGCAGCGCCGACCAACTGTACAAAAATGTGCCCGGCTGCAAATACCAGCCGCTGTTCGAGGGCGGCGTGGACTACTTCAAGCTGTAAAGAGAGGTGCCGACGATGGCGCAGCACGACCGTTATATTTCGCCGTTTTCCACCCGGTACGCGTCGGAGGAGATGCAGTATATCTTTTCGGACGACAACAAGTTCCGCACCTGGCGGCGGCTGTGGGTGGCGCTGGCCAGGGCCGAGCAGCGGCAAGGCCTTGCCATCACCGACGCACAGATCGCCGAGCTGGAGGCGCATCTTGACGATATCAACTATGACGACGCCGCCGCGCGCGAAAAGCTCGTGCGCCACGACGTGATGAGCCACGTCTACGCCTACGGCCTGCAATGCCCGGGCGCCAAGGGCATCATCCATCTGGGCGCCACGAGCTGCTATGTGGGCGACAACACCGACATCATCATCATGCGGCAGGGCCTTGACCTTGTGCACAAAAAACTGGTCGGCGTTTTGGCAAATCTCGCGGCGTTCGCGCGCCGGTACAGGGATATGCCCTGCCTTGCCTACACCCACGGCCAGCCCGCGCAGCTGACGACGGTGGGCAAGCGCGCCACGCTGTGGATGAACGAGCTGTATATGGACGTGCAGGCGGTGGAGGCACAGCGCGCGGCGCTTTGCCTGCGCGGCGTCAAGGGCACGACCGGCACACAGGCCAGCTTTATGGAGCTGTTCGGCGGCGACGCCGCCAAGGTCAAAGCCGTGGAGGCCGATGTCTGCGCCCAAATGGGCTTTGCAAAGGCCGTGCCCGTGTGCGGGCAGACCTACAGCCGCAAGGTGGACTATAACGTGCTCTCGGTTTTGGCGGGCCTTGCCCAGAGCGCGATGAAGTTTGCCACCGATATCCGCCTGCTGGCCAATTTCAAGGAGATGGAGGAGCCGTTTGAGAAGAACCAGATCGGCTCCAGCGCCATGCCCTACAAGCGCAATCCCATGCGGTGCGAGCGCATCTGCGCGCTGGCGCGCTACCTGATGGTGGATGTGCTCAATCCCGCGATGACCGCCGGCACCCAGTGGTTCGAGCGCACGCTGGATGACAGCGCCAACAAGCGCGTGGCGATGGCCGAGGGCTTCCTGGCCGCCGACGCCATCCTCAACATCCTGCTCAACGTCAGCGACGGGCTGGTCGTCTACCCCAAGGTCATCCGCGCGCGCGTGATGGCGGAGCTGCCGTTCATGGCGAGCGAGAACATCCTGATGAAGGCCGTCAAGAAAGGCGGCGACCGGCAGGAATTGCACGAGCGCCTGCGCACCCACGCGGTGGCGGCGGCAGCCGTCGTCAAGCAGGAGGGGCTGCCCAACGATATGATCGAGCGCGTCGAGGCCGACCCCGCGTTCGGCCTGACGCGTGAGGAGATCGAGGCGGAGCTTTCCCCCGAGGCGTTCACCGGCCGCGCGCCGCAGCAGGTGGAGGAGTTCCTGGCCGAGGTCATCGGGCCGCTGCTCGCCCAAAACGCCGACGCGATGGGCCAAAAGGCGGAGCTGTCGGTGTAAAGCCCGGCGATCTGCAAAAAGCCAATATTTACAGGGGCCGCCTGTCGGCGGCCCCTCAGCGTGTCAAAAAAGAGCCCACTAAATCCCGGCGGGGTCAGGGGACCCCGCCCTACGGTCTCAAATCTATTGCATCTTCGTTGCAAACGTAGGGCGGCCTGCCCTCAGGCCGCCGCAGGGAGATGCTTGCTTATGGTTTTTCGACAGTCTGAGGGGCCGCCGACAGGCGGCCCCTCAGACTGTCGAAAAAGGTGTTCTCTGAATCCATCGACCTCGGCTGACATGTTCGCGCCCGCAGGCGCATGTCGGAGGCCAACCGCGCGAAGCGCGGCTCTTAGGCCGGAGACTCAGACGAGGTCGATA
>CANRBN010000185.1 GCA_947628865.1 uncultured Gemmiger sp. | reverse complement strand
GGGTGTGTCCAAGAGAGGGGTGCAGGCGGTCTGGCGCAGCCAGCGTAGCCGAACCCCTCTTTTGCAGCGTGTCGAGTCCCTCGACACGCTGCGGCGGGGCCAGAGGATCCCGCCCTACGGTCTCGATCCTGTCGCGTTCTCGTTGTAAACGCAGGGCGCTCTGCTCAAGGCCCCTCCCTACGGTTTTGGGCCGGCACCCCGCCGCATGGGATCCCAGCGACCGGAGAGATAATAGGCGCCGTACAGGCAGAACAGCAGCAGATTGTGGGCGATCATGCAGCCCCAGGCGGCCTCCAGCCCGAGGCTCAGGCGCCGCGTACACACCCAGGTGCCGGCGATGCGCACGCCCCACATGCCGCACAGGCTGCACACGAACGGCATCACGGTGCGGCCCATGCCCTGCAGCATGCCCTCGATGATGATGGAGGCGCCGTAGAACGGCTCCGACACCGCCACCATGCGCAGCACCCGGCTGCCCAGCGCGATGACGGCGGCATCGCGGGAGAAGATGCCCGCCAGCGCCGGCGCGAACGCGAACAGTGCCCCGCCGGACACCGCCATCAGCGCCACCTCCAGCGGCAGCACGGTGCGGGCAAGCCGGTGCAGGCGCGCGCGGTCACGCGCGCCGTAGGCGTTGCCGGCCAGCGCCGCGGCAGCCGTCTGCATGCCAAAGGCGGGGATGTAGAAGGCGGATTCCACGGTGTTGGCCACCGTGTGCGCGGCGGTGGCCACGCTGCCCAGCGCGTTCACCATGCCGGCAAAGGCCACATACCCCAGCGAGATGCCAAAGCGCTGCAGCGCGTTGGGCAAGGCGACCCTCAGGCAGGGGCGCAGCACGCGCCAGTCGGGCGTGAAGCGCTGGCCCCGCGGGCTGACGGCGGGGTGCCGCCAGAACGTGACGGTGATGCGCACGCCGCCCACCGCGTAGGCGATGGCGCTGGCCGCGGCGGCCCCCACCACGCCGAGCCCCGCGCCCGGCACAGTGAAAGCGTGCCCCCACAGTACCGCCGTGCGGGTGGGATAGATGAGCAGGAAATTGAGTGCGACGTTGATGAGATTGACCCCGACGGCCACGCGCATGGGCGTGCGGGTATCGCCGACGGCGCGCAGCACGGTGCCGAAGATGATGGTGGCGGTGCGCGCCAGCATCGGCGTATAGAGGATGAAAAAGTAGCGCGCGGCCAGCTCGCGCACGGCGGGGTCGACCTGCATCCACACCGGCACGCGGCGGCTCAAAAGCAGCGGCAGGGCGGTGAACACGCTGCCGCAGAAGACCACCGCCAGCACCGCCTGTGAGGAGGCGCGCCGCGCCCTGGCGGTATCGTTCGCGCCGCAGGCCTGCGCGATGTAGGCGAGGAACCCCACGCCGAGGGCCGAGACCGTGCTGCCCAGCAGCCAGTTGACGGTGGCGGTGCTGCCCACCGCCGCGGTGGCCGCGGTGCCCAGCGAGCCGACCATGGCGGTGTCGATGTACTGCACGGCGGTCTGCATGAACTGCTCGAGCATGGTGGGCCACGCCAGCAGCCACACCGCGGCCAGCATGCTCTCCCGCCTGGCGGTGTCAGCGGGCATCGGCCAGGCAGGCCGCGGTGCGGGCGGCCAGTCGGGCGTTGTTGAAGACGAGCTGGATGTTGGAGGCAAGGCTGTCCCCGCCCGTGAGATCCTTGACCCTGGCGAGCAGGAACGGCGTCGTCTCCTTGCCGTGGATGCCCTGCGCCTTCGCCTCGGCGAGCGCCTGCCCGATGGCGGCGTTGATGACGTCGGGCTCCATGGAGTATTCCTCGGGGATGGGGTTCGTGACCAGCATGCCGCCCGCCAGGCCGAGCTCGCGGCTCGTGCGGAACACCGCGGCCAGCTCCTGCGGCGTGTCGACGCGGTAGTCGACCTTGAAGCCGCTGCGGCGGGTGTAGAACGCGGGCAGCTCGTCGGTGCCGTAGCCGAGCACCGGCACGCCCTTGGTCTCGAGGTATTCGAGCGTGAGCCCCAAATCGAGGATGGATTTGGCGCCGGCGCAGATGACCATGACCGGGGTCTGGGCCAGCTCCTCGAGGTCGGCGGAGATGTCCATCGTCGTCTCGGCGCCGCGGTGCACGCCGCCGATGCCGCCGGTGGCGAACACCTGGATGCCCGCCATGTGGGCGATGATCATGGTGGTGGTCACGGTGGTGGCGCCGTCCATGCCGCGCGCGGCGAGCATGGCAAGGTCGCGCCGGCTGGCCTTGGTGATGTTGGTGCCCTGCCGGCCAAGATATTCGATCTCCCGCCTGGTGCAGCCGGCCTTGAGCCGCCCGCCGATGACGGCGACGGTGGCCGGCACGGCGCCGTTTTGGCGGATGATGTCCTCAACGGCGAGCGCCGTCTGCACGTTCTGCGGGTAGGGCATGCCGTGCGAGATGATGGTGGATTCGAGCGCCACCACCGGCTGACCGGCGCCGAGCGCGGAAGAGACCTCGGGCGAGAGGTCGAGATGCGGGACGTTTTGCATTACGCTCCTCCTTTTTCGCCGATCTGCGCGGCGCGCGCGCAGACCGTTGGATAGTCAAGGCGGGGGTTGACGGCGTCCGGCCCCTCCATGGCGACGGCTGCCGCCGCGAGCCCCAGCCGCGCCGCCGTTTGCAGCGGCGCGCCGTCCAATTCGGCCCGCACGAGGGCGGCCATAAAGGCATCGCCGCAGCCGGTGGCAGACACCCGCGCGGCGGGCGCGCAGGGCAGCAGCACGCGCCGGCGCTTGTCGGCGGCGAGCACGCCGTGCACGCCGAGGCTGATGAACACCCGCCGCACCCCGGCGGCGAGCAGGGCGTCGGCGGCCGCATACAGGCTCTCGCGGTCGGTGATGCGGATGCCGGTCAGGCGCGCGGCCTCGAGCACATTGGGCTTGAGCGTGTGCAGCCGCCCCAGCACGGGCAGCAGCCTGGGCGCCTTGGCCGCCGAGACGGGGTCGGCAAAGAGCGGGGCGCGGAGGTTCTCGGCCAGCCAGGCGATGCTTTCCGCCGGGATGTTGGCGTCCACCACGACGGCGGCGGCGCTCTGCAAAAGCGCCGCGTGCGCGGCAAGGTAGTCCGGCGTGATGCGGCGGCAGAGCTCCATGTCCGAGAGCGCGAGCGCCATCTCGCCGCCGGGGCCGGCGATGTAGAGGTAGGTCGAGGTCGGCAGGTCGGGGCAGCGGAGCGCGGCCTCAAGGCCGACGCCCGCCTCCCGGCAGAGGGCCGCCAGACGGCGGGCGGGCGCGTCGCCGCCCAGCGCCGTGAGCAGCTGCGTCGGGACGCCCAGCAGGGCCAGATCGTGC
>CANRBN010000184.1 GCA_947628865.1 uncultured Gemmiger sp. | reverse complement strand
CGGGCGGGGGCGGCGGCGCCGTGCGGCGGTAGACCGGCTGCGGGGGCGAAGTGCGGTAGCTTTGGTTTTGCACCGGGGTCCGTATCTGCCGCGGCGCGGCCTGGCCGGGCGTTTGGCGAGGAGACTGCGGCATCCGGTCGGTCATGGGCGGCACCTCCTTGCGGCGACAGTGCGGGACGGCGGTCAACCCGATTATAGCACACCGCCCGGCATAAATACAGGGGCACACACAAAAAAAGTGCCCGCCGGCACACAAGCACAGGGGCCGCGCAAAGGCGGCCCCTGTGCTTGTGTGCCGGCGGCGCGGGCTCAGTCGGCAAAAAGCGGGGTGGAAAGATAGCGGTCGCCGGTATCGGGCAGGATGGCCACGAGGGTCTTGCCGGCGTTCTCCGGGCGCTTGGCCACCTCGACGGCGGCCCACAGCGCCGCGCCGGAGGAGATGCCCACCAAGATGCCCTCCAGCCGGCCAAGCCGGCGCCCGGTGGCAAAGGCGGCGTCGTTTTCCACGGCGATGATCTCGTCGTAGACCTTTGTGTCCAGCACGTCCGGCACGAACCCGGCGCCGATGCCCTGTATCTTGTGCGCGCCCGCCACGCCCTTGCTGAGCACCGGGCTGGAGGCCGGCTCCACCGCCACCACCTTGACGGCGGGGTTCTTCTCCTTCAGATACTGCCCGACGCCGGTGACGGTGCCGCCGGTGCCCACGCCCGCCACGAGGATATCGACCTTGCCGTCGGTATCGCGCCAGATCTCGGGGCCGGTCGTGGCCCTGTGCGCCGCCGGGTTGGCGGGGTTCGAGAACTGGCCGGGGATAAAGCTGCCGGGGATGGTCGCGGCCAGCTCCTCGGCCCTGGCGATGGCGCCCTTCATGCCCTTTGCGCCGTCGGTCAGCACCAGCTCGGCGCCGTAGGCCTTCATCAGCTGGCGGCGCTCGACGCTCATCGTCTCGGGCATGACGATGATGGCCTTATATCCGCGCGCCGCCGCCACGCTGGCCAGCCCGATGCCGGTGTTGCCGGAGGTCGGCTCGATGATGGTGGCGCCGGGCTTCAGCTTGCCGGCGGCCTCGGCCTCGTCGATCATCGCCTTGGCGATGCGATCCTTGATGGAGCCCGCGGGGTTGAACGCCTCCAGCTTGGCAAGGATCCTCGCCTGCAGGCCCTCGGCCTTTTCCAGATGCGTCAGCTCCAAAAGCGGGGTGTTGCCGATGAGCTGGTCGGCGGATGTATAGACATTGGACATTTTTAATTACCTACCTTTCCTGTGGGTTTAGGGGTATTATAGACCCGCCCCGCACGCCTGTCAAGGGGTACTGGACAAAAAAACCGGTTGAATTGCCATAAACCTTGCGTTATAATAGGTTTATACAGGATGGGAGGGTTGCGGTATGCTGATCTCGACCCGCGGGCGCTATGCGCTGCGCATGCTGGCCGACATGGCGGAGCATCAGACCGGCGGCTATGTGCCGCTCAAGGCGATCGCCGAGCGGCAGGAGATCTCGGAAAAATACCTTGAGAGCATCGTCAAGGTGCTGGTCAAGGACGGCGTCCTGACCGGCCTGCGCGGCAAGGGCGGCGGCTACCGCCTGAGCATGAGCCCCGACCAGATCACGGTGGGGCGGGTGCTGCGCCTGACCGAGGAGTCGCTCTCGCCGGTGGCGTGCCTTGAAAACGGCGCCGCGCCCTGCGCGAAGATGGGCAACTGCCGCACCCTTGCCATGTGGGCGGGGCTCGACCGCACCATCAACGAATACTTTGACAAATATACCATCGCCGACCTCATGCAGATGCAGGATCCCGGCGACCAGTATGTGATTTGAAGCTGTGCGCCGGGCCGGCGCCAAAACACCTGCACAAAGGGGGAGCCGCGATGCCGCGCGATGCGCTTGAAGCCCGCCGGGGCACGGCTGTGCCCCGGCGCCGGCGCCGCAGACGTTCCAAGGCCGACATCCTGCTGCTCTGCCTGATCGCCGTGTTCGCGCTGGGGCTTGCCGTGAGCGGCGGGATGCTGCTGCATTATCACCTGGAGAACCGCGCGGCGCAGAGCGCCTTTTCGGAGCTGAAGACCCTTGTGCCCACCCCCGCCGCGCCCGCGCCCGCGGCGCCGGCGGATGACGCCGGGGAGCCCGCCGCGCGCGACAACACCGAGCGCTTTGCGCAGCTTTTGGCGAAAAACGGGGATTTCGCCGGTTGGCTCACCATCGAGGGCACAAAGGTGGATTACCCGGTCATGTACCGCCCGAAGAACGAGGACTATTACCTGCGGCGCGATTTTGAGGGCGGCTACAGTACCTCCGGCGTGCCCTACCTTGAGGAGCGATGCACCTTTGGCGCCGACGGGTGCAGCAACAACCTGATCGTGTACGGCCACAACATGAAGAGCGGAACGATGTTCAACGCCCTGCTGGGGTACGCCAGGCAGGAATTTTATGAGGCGCACAAGACCATCGTTTTTGATACGCTGTATGAGAACGCCGAATACGAGGTGTTCGCGGCCTTTGCGCTGGATGTGGCCGACAATGCTTTCCCGTATGACACCATGACCGACCTTGACGAGGACGGGTTCGACCGGTATATCGACGAGGTCATCCGCCGCTCCTATCTTGTGACCGGCATCGTGCCGCAGTACGGCGACCGGCTGCTGACCCTCTCGACCTGTGAATACGCCCATACCGATGGCCGGTTTTTGGTGCTGGCCCGGCAGATCACTGCCTGACACGCTGCAAAAGAGGGGTTTTGCGCACGGCGGGCTATGCCCGCTAGAGCAAAAAATGCCGTTCTCATGCCTAAAGGCGATTCGAACGGCATTTTTTGCTTTAGAGGTATCGGCCCCGTCTGCGTCTGTGGCCTAAGAGCCGCGCTTTGCGCGGTTGGCCTCCGACGTGCGCCTGCGGGCGCGAGCATGTCAGCCGGGGCCGAAGGATCCAGAAAACACCTTTTTTCGACAGTCTGTGGCGGGCTGCCGTTTTGCTTTTTTTGCCTATGCAGGCGTTACATGATCTTGCGGAACAGAGCCTTGAAGTCCTCGACGGAAGCGGGCTTGGGGTTGCCGGGCGCGCAGGCGTCGGCGGCGGCCGACTGGGCGAGGAACTCAAGGTCTTCCTCTTTCATCGCCTCCAGCCTGGTGGGGATGCCCACGTCGGCCGAGAGCTGCTTGACGGCGTCGATGGCGGCCTTGCGGTAGGTGGGCTGATCCATGCCGGCGGTGTCCACGCCCATGGCCTCGGCGATATACTTGAACTTGTCGCCGGTGCACTCCTGGTTGTACTCCATCACGATGGGCAGCAT
>CANRBN010000183.1 GCA_947628865.1 uncultured Gemmiger sp. | reverse complement strand
GACAAGGGCAACACCGCGCTGGTGGACGCGGTCAACGGGGCGCTTGCGGATCTGACCGCCGACGGCACCGTGCAGGCCATCATCGACAAGTACATCAGCGCCGAATAAGACCGGCGTTGCGGGGCGGGCGTTCACGCCCGCCCTTGCCGTTCGCCAAAGCCCGCATGAGCTGTGAGGGATGCACATGGAACTGTATGAACAACTGGCACAGATGGCCCGCGCCGGCGAGGAGCTCAGCCTCTGGCAGGAATTTTATTTCAAATTCTTCCAGGCCTTTCTCGCCAACGACCGCTGGCTGCAATACCTCGAGGGCGTCGGCACGACCCTGCTCGTCACGGCGCTGGCGCTGGCGCTGGGCATTTTGCTGGGCTGTGTGGTGGCCATGATCCGCGTGGGGCATGACCAGCAGCGCAAGGGCCGCAAAAACCCGCTGCTGGGCGCCGTCAACGCCGTCTGCCAGGTGTACACCACCGTCATCCGCGGCACGCCGATGATGGTGCAGATGCTCATCATGAGCATGGTCATCTTTTCCAGCAGCCGCAACTACACCATGGTCGGCGTGCTGACGCTGGGCATCAACTCCGGCGCCTATGTGGCCGAGATCATCCGCGGCGGCCTGATGGCCGTCGACGCCGGCCAGCGGGAGGCGGGCCGCAGCCTGGGGCTCGGCTACATCACCACCATGCTGTTCATCATCGTGCCGCAGGCCATCCGCGCCGTGCTGCCGGCGCTGGGCAACGAGTTCATCATCCTGTTGAAAGACACCTCGCTCATCACCACCATCGGCGGCAAGGAGCTGCTCTACGCCGCCAAGGGCGTCATCAACCGCACCTACGAGGCCATGTTCCCGCTGCTCGGCACGGCGCTCGTCTACCTGACGCTCGTGCTGTTCTTCAGTTGGCTGCTGGGCAAGCTGGAAAGGAGGCTGGCGCAAAGTGATCGAGGTTAAGCACCTGCGAAAGAGCTTCGGCGAGAACGCCGTGCTCCGGGACATCGATCTCACGGTCGACAAGGGCGATGTCGTCGTGCTGGTCGGGCCGTCGGGCTGCGGCAAATCGACGTTTCTGCGCTGCCTCAACATGCTCGAGGAGCCGGACGGCGGCGAGGTCTGGTTCAAGGACACGCAGATCAACGCCCCCAAGACCGATATCAACCTCGTCCGCCGCAAGGTGGGCATGGTGTTCCAGCATTTCAACCTGTTCCCGCACATGACGGTGCAAAAGAACATCACGTTCGCCCCCGTCCGCCTGGGCCTGATGAAGCCCGAGCAGGCCGACCGGCGCGCGATGGAGCTGCTGGCGCGCATCGGTCTCGCCGACAAGGCCGGCAGCTACCCCAATATGCTCTCCGGCGGGCAGAAGCAGCGCATCGCCATCGTGCGGGCGCTCGCCATGGAGCCCGAGGTGCTGCTGTTCGACGAGCCGACCTCCGCCCTCGACCCCGAGATGGTGGGCGAGGTGCTGGAGCTGATGAAGGAGCTGGCCAGGGGCGGCATGACGATGCTGTGCGTCACGCATGAGATGGGCTTTGCGCGCGAGGTCGCCAACCGCATCATCTTTATCGACGAGGGCGTCATCAAGGTCGACAAGCCCCCGCAGGCGTTTTTCGCCGACCCCGGCAACGAGCGCCTCGCCAGCTTCCTGTCCAAGGTGCTGTAGGACCCGCCTGCGCGGGGCGCCGCCGTCTTCCCTGCAGGGCGCCCGCCAAAATCAAAAAAACTGCCCCGCGCCGGTTGCCAACGGGCGCGGGGCGCGCTATAATACCGCCATGAGGCGTTCGCCTCATGCTTGCAGAGTAGGGGCCCGCGCGTTTGAGTGCCTGACCAACGGGGAGTTGTGGCAGGACGAAGTGGCGGCGCTGCCGTTTGGCAGAGCCGCCCGCGGTGCGGGCCCCGCATCCCACTGCTGCACCGCCCGCAAGGGGCAAAGGCGGTGGGGGCTTGCTGCCCCCATTTTTGTTTTTGCCCGCCGCGGCGCCGTGCGGCCTGCCCGGGCGGGCCCTGTGCCCGCGGAAAGGGAGGCGCCCCATGCCAAACGCCGTATTTGACCGCATCTTCACCCAAAGCCTTGCCGAGCTGCGCAGGCCCCGCAGCCTGGCGCTGGGGGCCATGTGCATCGCGCTGCACATCGTGCTCAACCAGTTCACCATCCCCGTCAGCAACGTGCTGGAGATCGGCTTTGATTTCCTCGCCCTGTCGGCCGCCGGGTATCTGTGCGGGCCGTGGATGGCGGGCCTCGCCGGCGCCGCCGCCGACGTGCTGGGCTACCTCCTGCGCCCGAACGGCGCGTACTTCCCCGGCTTTACCTTGAGCGCCGTGCTCATGGGCATCTTGTACGGCCTGTGGTACTACAAAAAGCCGGTCACGCTGTGGCGCTGCGCCGCCGCGCATCTCTCGGCGGTGGCGGTGTTCAACTTCTTCCTCACGCCGCTGTGGCTGCACATCATGTACGGGCAGGCGTTCGTGCTGCTGTCCGGCATGCGGCTTTTGAAAAACCTGCTGCAATTCCCGTTCAGCGTGGCGCTGTCGCTGCTCGTGCTGCGCGTCTGCGCGCGCTTTGACCAAAGTCAAAACAGGAGATGATCGAAATGGCTGAAAAACTCACCCTCGCCCGCGCCAGGGAGCTGCTGGCCCAAACCACCACCGAGGAGCATCTGTTCGAGCACGCCGCCAACGTGTCGGCCTGCATGGGCGCCATGGCCAAACACTTCGGCGCCGACACCGAATACTGGCGGGCCGTCGGCTGGCTGCACGACTATGATTTCGAGCGATTCCCCGACGAGCACCTGCGCCACACCGAGGAGCCCTTGCGCGCCGCCGGCGTCGACGAGGAGAGCATCCGCGCTATCCTCGCCCACGGCTACGGCCTGTGCACCGACGTCGAGCCGCGCACGGAGCTCGAGAAGAGCCTGTACACCGTCGACGAGCTCTCCGGTCTCGTGGCCGCCACCGCCAAAATGCACCCCGACGGCATCGCCGGGCTGGAGGCCAGGAGCGTGAAAAAGAAATTCAAGGACAAGCGCTTTGCCGCCAAGATCGACCGCGCCGTCATCCAGGACGGCTGCGACCGACTCGGCATGGAGCTCGGCGACGTCATCGCCCTGTGCATCGAGGGCATGGCGGCGATGTAAGAAACAAACCATTCGGGGCCCACTTGCCGAAATGCGTCAAGCTTCCCGGCGGGCGTGAACGCCCGCCCCAGCGTGTCGAGTGCCTCGACACGCTGCAAAAGAGGGGCTCGGCTAAGCTGGCTGCGCCAGACCGCCTGCGCCCCTCTCTTGGACACACCCCGTCGCAAAAAATGTCGTTCTCATGCCTAAAGG
>CANRBN010000182.1 GCA_947628865.1 uncultured Gemmiger sp. | reverse complement strand
CGGACTGGCGCAGCCAGCGTAGCCGAGCCCCTCTTTTGCAGCGTGTCGAGTTTCTCGACACGCTGAAAGGGGCCGCCCCGCCAGATGGCAGGGCGGCCCCCTTTTGCTTGAACGATCAGCCGCGCAGCAGCGCCACCGCCACGTCGTTGACGTTCGTGCCGGTGGGGCCGGTCACGATGAGGCCGCCGGTCTTTTGCAGGGCGTGGTAGGCGTCGTTCTCTTTCAGCACCGAGAACACGTCCAGCCCCGCGCCGCGCAGCTCGGTGGCGGTCTCGCTGTCAGCATAGCCGCCGGCGGCGTCGGTCGGGCCGTCGGTGCCGTCGCTGCCCACGCTGAACACACAGGCGCCCGAAAGCCCCTCGATGCCCGCCGCGGCGGCCAGCGCCAGCTCCTGATTGCGCCCGCCCAGCCCCCTGCCGGTCAGGTGCACCACCGTCTCGCCGCCGGCCAGCCAGGCCGTCGGCCTGCCGCTGCCGCGGTGCGTCTTGAGGATGGAGGCCAAAAAGCTCCCGGCCTCCTTTGCCTGGCAGCAGAGCTGGTCGGTCAGCATCACGGGCTCATAGCCAAGCTCCCGGCAGGCGACCGCCGCCGCGGCGCAGAGCTCCCGCACGCTGCCGGTGATCTGCGTCGTCACATTGTCAAGGGTCTTGGGTGTCTCCCTGCCCAGCAGCGCGCGCGCCTCGTCGGTCAGGCGCAGGGCATATTTTCCGGCGATGGCCTGCGCCTGCGCGCAGGTGGTGCTGTCGGGGCAGGCGGGGCCGGAGGCGATCATGTCGAGCGGGTCGCCCAGGATATCGCTCAACACGATGGAGAACACCTTTGCCGGCGCGCAGGCCTGCGCGAACCGCCCGCCCTTGACGCCGGACAGGCGCTTGCGGATGGTGTTCATCTCCACGATGTCGGCACCGCAGGCCAGCAGCTGGCCGGTGATGTCCTGCAACACCTCGCCCGGCACCAGCGGCAGCTCAAACAGCGCGCTGCCGCCGCCCGAAAGCAGGAACAGCACGGTGTCCTCGGGCGTAGGGCCCTTGACGAGCTCCAGCGCCGCTTTGGTGGCGGCAAAGGAATTCTCGTCCGGCACCGGGTGCCCGGCCTCAAGGCATTGGAAATCGGCGATGGGCCCCATGACGTGGCCGTACTTCGTCACCACCACGCCGGCCTCGATGCGCCCGCCCAGGCAGTCATGGGCGGCCTTGGCCATCTGCCAGGCGGCCTTGCCGGCGGCCACCAGCAGCACACGCCCGGGGAATTGCTGCCCCTGCAAAGCGCGGCCGACGGCCTCATCGGGCTGTACCGCCCGGATGGACGCCTTGACGATGGCGTCCGCGTGTTCGCGCAAGAGCTTGTCCATGTGCAAAAACCTCCTGTTTTCTTCAAAACGGGCGCGCCGGCGCCCGAAATCTATCTAAAATATATGATATTTTTCAACAAAAAGCAAGCGTTTTGGCACATTGAATGAAAGGTTTGCCCTGCGTAACAATCAACGACTGAGATTTCGTCGCTTTTTCGTGCGTTGAAACGATCTGACGCATGCCCCCGCCGCTTTGCCCGAAACTGACTTGATCCCCCAAAAGAGCAGACACATCGAACGGCGCACCCTTTCGCGAAAAAAACAGCCCCTTTCATGGAGCCGACGGCGGCTGGCAAGCCCAAAACGAAGAAAGGAGGATGCTGTCAAATTCGGGCTTGACGGCCAATATCGGCTGGTTTTAGCATGGACAATGAAAGGAGAAAACCAATATGTGGCGTCAAAAACCTGCCGGTAAAACCATTGGGGAAGTGGAAAGGCTCACGGGGATCCCTAAGCGGACGATCAAGTATTACGTTGAACGCGGGATCCTTGTGCCGGACTGTAAGTCCGTAAGCGGGTACTGGCTGTACAGAGGATCGGCTGCTCACCGCCGAGCTGGTGCGCTACCGGGCCCGCACCGGGCGCATGAAAGCAAGACACTGGAAAATGGAGGTTGAACGTATGAAAAAGCTCATTGCGTTGGCGCTCTGCGGCGCCCTGGTACTGTCTCTGGCCTCCTGCGGCGGCCAGACCGGCGAGGAAAGAGACGATAACCCGCCTGCGAGCGCGGCTGCGTCTGCGCCGACCACGGCACCGACCCAAATGCCGGACGCCGATTTTCAAGCGACCATTGAGGAAACCGTTCTGGTGGACGAGAAAGACGTAAAAATCACTGCCACCGAATCAACTCCGGCAAACGGCGCGTGCTCTCGCTGCAGCTTGATGACATGTTGGATATGGCGGTTTGGGAGGCCTACGGACTGGATGCTGTGAGCGAGATCTCTTTCACCCTCGCGCAGGAGGACGGCAACGGGAATACGCTTTGTGACGGTTCGCCGGTCACGCTTGCCATCCCTGATGCCGAGGCCGCATACCGCAGCGACGGGGATGTAGTGTACAGCAGTAAAGGGGTTCAGATCCTGCATGTAGGCACTGAACCGGACGCCTTTGGCTCGAGCGACGACAACCATCTTCTCTTCCTTGCGGAGAACGGCACGGAACAGGTGATTTGCTTTGAGGCGGGTTACGACACGCTTTCGGTGAACGGTTATATGGCGGATTTCTTTTGCATCGGGCCGACGCTCGCCCCCGGTCGGAGCGGGGTATTGGATGTAGAGCTCCGCGGCGATTCGCTGGCAAAAATCGGCATCGGATCGGTGGAAGACATCAAAACGGTCGAGCTGACGTTTGAACTGTGTGATGACCGCTACAATGAGCTCGACAAAGCGACGGTGACTCTTGGCGAGGCCGACCAACCGACAGAGGATGCGCCTGTCGGCGCAAACGGCGCAAACGGCGCAAACGGCGCGGAAACAGACGGCGTCAGCCCGGATTTCAAGGAAGTGATGGACAGCTACGAGGCGTTCTTTGACGAATACGCCGCCTTTATGGAAAAGTATCAAAACTCCGGGAATCCCACAAGTATGCTGATGGATTACCTGTCTTTCCTGAGCCGCTACGCCGAGGCGATGCAAAAGCTGGATGACATCGACACCGATTCCCTGTCCGCAGCGGATCGGGCATATTACACGCAGGTGATGCTGCGCATCTCGGGAAAGCTGATAAGCGCGGCAGGGTGACGAAACGGATCTGACAAGCCGTGACCGCCGGCCTTTCAAAGGCCGGCGGTCACGGCGCTGGCGGGAGCCCGTGTTACGCCGCGCGCCCTGTTCGAATCCTACCAACACCGGTACCAAAAACAACCGCCCTGCCGGGTTACGGCAGGACGGTCATTTTTGGTGGGAGCTGGTGGATTCGTCGAGCCGCGGGCTAAAAAACAGTCCGCAGGACTGTTTTTTGCGCGCTGCGGCGCG
>CANRBN010000181.1 GCA_947628865.1 uncultured Gemmiger sp. | reverse complement strand
CACCACCGTGCAGGGCTTTGGGCACCGCTGCGCCAGCGCCGCGCAGGCGTCGCGGTTCGCGCCCGCCACCAGCACGAGCGCGTCCACCGCCGGGTGCGCGGCGAACGCCTCGACGCTCGCCTGCAGCACGCTGCGCCCGTCCGGCAGCAGGCAGGCCAGCTTGTCCCGCCCCATGCGGTGCGATGCGCCCGCCGCCACGATCACGGCGGTCACGGTCTTTGTGTCGAGCACGGCTCCCGCCTCCCTGATACAATGCTTTGCTTTCATTATACAGGGACAAGCCGGAAAAATCTACCAGAAAGCTGCGATAATTTTGTGCAGGCTGTTGACGGCACACAAAAACGGGACGCGTCGTTTGCGCCGCGTCTCGTCAGAAAGAAAGCGCCTATAAGTGCGCCCCACAGCTGCGTGGAGGTTATTTGGGCCTCGCCGTTGGCACACAAATTCATCTCAAGCGTACAAGGAAAGGAGCCAATTTCGTCTCAAGAGGCTTGGCTTTGCCATTTACATCAACCAATACTTGATTTTATGCAACTTCGCGTCCATTGTAATCAAGCGGTGCGCGATGTACAATGAAAGCACAGTTTGTATTGTACGGAGGACAGCATGGACACGACGGTTTTGGGCGAACAGATACAAAAATTCCGCAAACAGCGGGGCCTGACTCAGAAGGAGCTCGGTGCGGCCGTCGGCGTCAGCACGCAGGCGGTCTCGCAGTGGGAGTGCGGCGGAACGCCGGACGTGACGCTGCTGCCGGCCATCGCCGACCGCCTCGGCGTGACGATAGACGCATTGTTTGGCCGCGAGGGCGGCACGGCACAGGATATGGAGGGCGCTTTTCTGCGCTGGCTGCGCACCCTGCCGGAATCCGAGCGCCTGCCCAGGCTGAGCCGCCTGCTGTGGGAGGCGGCCATCTACAGCGTCAACGATGGGCTGGCCTGGGCCCCGAAGATCGACTACCCCGAAAACGGCGAGATGGAAATGCCGGCCTTTGGCGAAGGCAGCTTCTTTATGCGCGCGGTGACGGGCAACGCCGGCGGGTATATCCTCGGCGTGGGGGCAAAGGACATTTCGTTTATGGGGGTGTTCCCGGAGCCGGCGGATGGTTATGAAAAATATCTGCTGCCCGACGAAGCCTATCGCACGCTGTTCGGAGCGCTGGCGATGCCTGGTGCCATGGAGCTGTTGCGCTGGTTTGGCCGCGGCCGCCTGAGTTATTATGTCCCGACGGTAGCGGCGGAACAGACCGGCCTGCCCTTGTCGGAAGCTGAGCATCTCCTCGAGGCGATGACAGAAGCGCATCTGCTGGTTCGGCAGGAGATCACACTGCCGCAGGGATCGGCGCATGCGTACCGTCTGGTGGAGGACGGCGGCCTTGTGCCTCTTTTGTATTTTGCCCGCTGGGTTTGGCAGGGCAACGGGCCGATGCTGGTGGGCAACATCGCCCGCAGCCGGTACTGCTTTGATACCGGAACGACATGGGAGGAAAACGGAGATGAAAAGCCTGCGAAAGCCTGACCCGGCCCGACCGTACATAGCCGCGCTGTATGCGCACAACCGCCTGCGGTTTGCCGCTGTGGCGGCGCTGGACTGCGCCTTACAGCTGATGGTCCTGCTCATCTCATGGATATTGGGCGCTGTCGTGGACGCCATTGCCGCCGCCGATATGGCCGCGCTGGGAAACATTTTGCGCGTCACCGTGCTTTCCACGATCGTCATGCTGGCGTCGGAGCTGGCCTGTGAGCGCCTGCGCGCGGATTTCCTGCGTCGGGCGGCGGTGCAGTATAAGGCCGAGGCTTTCAAGGCCCTGTGCCACAAATCCATCAGCGCCTTTACCAAGGAGCGCTCGGGCCGCTATATCGCGCTGCTTACGTCCGACGCCGAGAAGGTACAGGAAAACTATCTCAATGCCACGCTTTGGCTCATCCCGCAGCCGGTTTTGGTGGCAGGGTCGCTGTTGATGATGCTGCGCCTGAGCCCCGAGCTCACACTGGCGACGGCGCTGCTCAGTCTTTTGCCGGTGGCAGGCTCGGCAATGCTTGCGCCCGGGCTGGCGCGGCGGGAATGTGCGCTCAGCGATGAAAACGAGCGTTTTACCGGCAGGATCAAGGACCTGCTGACCGGGTTCGCGGTCATCAAGAGCTTTAAGGCAGAAAGGGAAACGGCGAAGGTCTTTGCCGGCGCCAACGCCGCCGTCGAAAGCGCGCGGGCCCGCCGCCGCTGGTGGGCGGGCGCGCTGAACAGCGCCGCCCAGGCACTGAGCATCGTCGCACAGCTTGGCATCTTTTTCACCGGGGCATACCTGGCCATCGCGCGCGGCAGCGTCAGCGCCGGCACGGTGATCCTGTTCGTCAATCTCAGCGGCAGTTTGCTGTATCCGCTCCAGAGCATGCCCAGGTATCTCGCGGATCGCAAGGCGGCGCGGGCGCTGATCGGAAAGCTGGCCACGGTGGCAGACGAAAACACGGCTCACACCGGCGCGCCGGTCGAGCCTGTGCTGCGCAATGGCATAGCGCTCTCGCATCTGACTTATGGCTATGAGCCGGATAAGCCCGTACTGCGCGATGTGAGCATGAGGCTGGAGGCTGGCAGGAAATATGCCCTTGTCGGAGCATCCGGCGCCGGCAAAAGCACATTGCTCGAACTGCTGATGGGCGGCTGTTCCGGCTACGCGGGCAGCGTTACGGTGGATGGCCGCGAGCTGCGCGGCATCGACCCGGACAGCCTCTATGATCTCATCAGCCTGATCGATCAAAATGTTTTCATCTTTGACGATACACTGCAAAACAATATGACCATGTTCCGTGATTTTCCGCCGGAACAAGTGCAAAGCGCGGCGGCGAGGGCGGGCCTTACGGCATTCATACAGGCACGCGGCGCTGACTACCGCTGCGGCGAGAGCGGCAGCGCGCTTTCGGGTGGTGAGCGGCAGCGGGTTTCCATCGCGCGGGCGCTTTTGCACGGCACACCAGTGCTGCTGCTGGACGAGGCCACCGCCGCACTCGACAACGCGACCGCCGCCACTGTCACCGGTTCGATCCTCGACCTCGAGGGTCTAACCCGTCTCATCGTCACCCACCGGCTTGACAAAGCGCTGCTCGAACGCTGCGACAAAATTTTTGTTCTGCGCGGCGGTCAAATCACCGAGCAAGGGACTTTCGCCGCATTGATGGCGCACAAGGGGTACTTTTATTCACTGTATACCATCGGGGCGGTAGAGAGAACTTCCAGTCAGAAATATACATAATCAAAACTCCACGCTTCGCGCGGAGTTCGGACTGTCGAAAAAGGTGTTTTCTGAATCCATCGACCTCGGCTGACATGAGCAGACGAGGTCGATACCTCTAGAGCAA
>CANRBN010000180.1 GCA_947628865.1 uncultured Gemmiger sp. | reverse complement strand
CGCCGCCGGACGGCGCTCGCCCACCGCTTGCAGCACAGCCCGCAAGGCGGCACAGGAGCATCGCCGCGGTCAGCAAAGCGGCTGCCTTTTTCAAACCCGTGGGATGGGCCCCTTTATTCACCGGCTCTCAGCTGCCGGTCCTTTTTTCCGCCGGCCTTGACCGCATAGAGCGCCGTACAGGCCAACGCAAACGCGGCGCCGATGGGATAGGCGATGGTTTGGGAGAGCTGGAAGCCCTCCTTGGCCATCAGGATATAGGTACAGGACACGCCGGACATAAAGGCGGCCGGCACCGCGCACAGCACCGAATACCACCATTTTTGAGCGTTGCGGGCCAGATACATAGCCGCCGCCCACAGGGTGATCATGGCCAGCGTTTGGTTGCTCCAGGAAAAATAACGCCAGACGACGTCAAAATTCAGCTGGGTCAGCAGCGCCCCCACGCCCAGCAGCGGCAGCGTGATGGCGAGACGCTTTGGCAGCTTGGACTGGTCGATGTGGAAGCTGTCGGCGATGGTCAGCCGCGCGCTGCGGAACGCCGTATCGCCGGAGGAGACCGGGCAGGCCACCACGCCGATGATGGCCAGCGCCCCGCCGAACACGCCCAGCAGCTTGACCGAGATGTCATACACGACGCCCGACTGCCCCAGATCCGCCAGCGCCTGCTGCAAGCCGCCGGTCGCGCCGTAAAACGCGATGCCGGCTGCCGCCCATACCAGCGCGATGACGCTTTCCGCGATCATGGCGCCGTAGAACACCTTGCGGCCATCCTTTTCCTGTGTGATGCAGCGCGCCATCATGGGCGACTGGGTGGCGTGGAACCCCGATACCGCGCCGCAGGCCACGGTGACGAACATAAACGGCCAGACGGGCTGTCCGTCCGGGTGTTGGTTCACAAGGGAGAGCTCCGGCAGACGGTAACCGCCGGCGATCAGGCCGCCGATGATGCCCACCGCCATCAGCACCAGCACCCCGCCGAAAATGGGGTACAGCTTGCCGATGACCTTGTCGATGGGCAGCAGGGTGGCCAGCAGGTAATACGCCAGGATCACCACGACCCAGAACGAGGCGTTCATCCAGTCCGGGGTGAGCCGGGCGATCAGCGCCGCGGGGCTTGTGGTGAACACCGCCCCGACCAGGATCAGCAGGATCACCGAAAAGACCCGCATCACCTGTTTGGCGGCTTTCCCGAGATATTTCCCGACGATCTCCGAGACCGACGCGCCGTCCATGCGCACCGAGATCATGCCGCTCATGTAATCGTGCACAGCGCCGCCCAGGATGGAGCCGAATACGATCCACAAAAATACCACCGGGCCGAATACCGCACCCATCAGCGCGCCGAAGATGGGGCCGGTGCCCGCGATGTTCAACAGCTGGATCAAAAACACCCGCCAGGTCTTCATGGGCACATAGTCCACCCCGTCCGGATGCGCGATGGCGGGCGTGGGCCTGTCATCGGGGCGGAACACCCTTTCGACCAGCTTTCCATACAGGAAAAAGCCCACGATGAGCAGGAGGATCGCACAGCAAAAGGTGATCATGGCGTTTTATCTTCCTTTCTGTATTTAATGCGTCACAAAGAACATAACGGCAAAGAGCGCCGCGATCACCCATGTGCCGGCCTTTACGTTTTTCGCTTTGCCGGTGAACACGCTGATCAGCACATACGAGATCACGCCGAAGGCGATGCCGTAGGAGATATTGTAGGTCATCGGCATGATCGCCAGGGTCAGGAACGCCGGGACGGCCTCCTCGGTTTTCAGCCAGTCGATATTCCGGGCGCAGTTCATCATCATGATGCCCACATAGATGAGCGCCGCCGCCGTCGCACAGCCCGGCACGAGCTTGGCGATGGGGCTCAAAAACATGCTGACGAAAAACAGCGCCCCGGTCACCATGGCGGCCAGACCGGTCCTGCCGCCCTCCGCGATGCCGGTGGAGGCCTCGACATACGAGCTCACCGTCGACGTGCCGCAGACCGCGCCGGCCGTGGTGGCGATGGCATCGGCAAGCATCGCCCTGTCCATGTTGGGCACTTCCCCCTCCTCGGTCAGGAGATCGCCCCGGGCGCAGGCTCCGTACAGGGTGCCGATCGTATCAAACATATCCACGAGACAGAACGCGAGCGAGGTCGTGCCGATCAATACGGCGAGCTCCATCGTGCTGTGCTGCGCGAGATAGGGCGAAAAATCAAAGCCCTCGGTAAAGACCCTGCCGAACGCGTGCGCGGCGAAATCGCCAAATGCCGCGAGCGGGTCAAAACTCAGATCGTCCGCAAAACCGACATAGAACCCGGGGATCGTAAGGCCGAGAAGATAATAGAGGGCCGTTCCCCCGAGGATGCCCCAGAGCACAGCGCCCTTTACCCCCCGGTAGGTCAGGACCGCGATCGCCGTTAAAACGGCCAGGGTGACGAGCATCGGCATGATATCTTTCCACGCCACATTTCCGGAAAGGAGGTTGAACGAGGCAAGGCTGACATAGGTGGCCGGATCGGCCACCACGAGGCCGGAATCCTGAAGCCCGATGAACGCGATGAACAGCCCGACGCCCGCGGGGATCGACACGCGCACCGGCGTCGGGACCGCCTCAAAGATCTTTTTGCGCAGCCCCGTCACCGTGAGCAGGATGAACAGGATGCCGTCCAGCAGGATGAGCACCAGCGCATTGGCATAGCTGAGCCCCAGGCCGAAGCACACCGTATAGACAAAGAAAGCGTTGGAGCCCATGGCGGAGGCCTGCGCCAGCGGCAGGTTGGCCAGCAGGCCGATGAGCACCGTGCCGATGCAGGCGGAAATGGCCGTCGCGATGTAGATCGCGTTGTAGGACACGCCGGGGAGCTCCGCAAACATGCCCGAATTGACCATGAGGATATAGGCCATGGTCATAAAGGTCGTGATGCCCGCCAGGAACTCCGTTTTGACGTTGGAGCCGGCTTCCTTTACATGAAACAGCTTTTCGAGGGATGACATTGGGCTTTGCGCCTCACTCACATATCGTTTTTCCTTATTTTTCCTATCTTGCTTCTCGGGGCGTGCACATCCAGCATCTCCAGCGGGCCGCCCGGGGATGCGTGCTCCTGACCATGAGCGTCAGGCCGCCCACATAACGGGTGGCGGGGAAATCGATGCTTTGCCTGCGCTCCGCGGTCTGTCAGGAAAGGATGCCGTGATCCCGGGCCAGCGCTTGGATGCTGCGGTCATAGGTGGCTTCCGCCTCTTTGGAAAAGAAGCAGCCCGGCACCCCCTCGTCGTGATCGCGGTGGTGCGCCACGCAGGCACAGCATTTGCCGTGGCGCGGGCAGTCATAGGTGCAGGGGCAGGGGCGTTTGTTGTCACATTTTGTCTGCATGGTCTCATTTCTCCTTTTGGTTATTTTCGTTTTTAT
>CANRBN010000179.1 GCA_947628865.1 uncultured Gemmiger sp. | reverse complement strand
GGCGCTGCTCTTTTCCGAGGCGACGCCCTACATCCAAAAATACCACGGCAAGACCGTCGTCATCAAATACGGCGGCAGCGCGATGGTCAATTCCGCGCTCAAGCGCGCCGTGATGAACGACCTTGTCACCCTCACGCTGCTGGGCGTGCGGGTGGTGCTCGTGCACGGCGGCGGCCCCGCCATCGACGAGATGCTGCAAAAGCTCGGCCATGCCTCCCGCTTTGTGGGCGGCCTGCGCTATACCGATGACAACACCATGGCCGTCGTGCAGCAGGTGCTGGCCGGGCAGGTCAACAAGGATCTCGTCGCGCTGCTCAAGGGCCGCGGCGTGGGGCTCTGCGGCATGGACGGCCACACCCTGCTCTGCACCCGCAAGACCGCCCCCGACGGGGCCGACCTCGGCTATGTCGGCGAGGTCAAGACCGTCAACACCACGCTGCTCGAGCACCTGCTGGCCGACGGCTTCATCCCCGTCGTCGCCACCGTCGGCATGGACGCCAACGGCACCGCCTACAACGTCAACGCCGACACCGCCGCCGCCGCCATCGCCGTGGCGCTCGGCGCGCAAAAGCTCATCTCCATGACCGACATCGCCGGCCTGCTGCGGGACAAAAACGACGAGACGACGCTCATCCATGAGGTCGAGCTCGGCGAGATCGAGCCGCTCAAGGACGCGGGCATCATCGCCGGCGGCATGATCCCCAAGCTCGAGGGGCTCGCGCGGGTCATCCGCGCGGGCGTCAGGGAGGCCGTCATCATTGATGGCCGCGTGCCGCACGCGCTGCTGCTCGAGCTCTTCAGCGACCGCGGCTCCGGCACGCTGCTGTACCAAAAACCCGACAAGGAGGGCTGACCGATGCCGAACAGCGCCGAACTCATCGCGCGGGACGACGCGCACGTCCTGCACACCTACGCGCGCAGCCCGCTGGCGCTCGTGCGCGGCGAGGGCCTGACGGCGTATGACGCCGAGGGCAACGCCTACCTCGATTTTACCAGCGGCATCGGCGTCAATTCGCTGGGGTACGCGCATCCCGCGTGGGTCAGGGCCGTGGCGGCGCAGGCCGGCGCGCTGCAGCATACCTCCAACCTCTACTACACCGCGCCCTGCGGCCAGCTGGCCGAAACGCTCTGCCGCCGCACCGGGCTCGACCGGGTGTTTTTCGGCAATTCCGGCGCCGAGGCGAACGAGGGCGCCATCAAGGCCGCGCGCAAATACGCCGCCGACGTGTACGGCGCGCGGCGCAGCAAGGTGCTGACGCTGCAAAACAGCTTCCATGGCCGCACGCTGGCGACGCTCGCCGCCACCGGGCAGGAGGCGTTCCACAAGGATTTCGGCCCCCTGCCGGAGAATTTTGCCTACCTGCCCGCCAACGACCCCGCCGCGCTCGCGGCGCTCGACGACGGGGAAGCCGCCGCCGTCATCGTCGAGTTCGTGCAGGGCGAGGGCGGCGTCGTCCCGCTCGAAAAGCCCTGGGTGCAGGCGCTCGCGGCGCGCTGCGCCGAGAGGGACATCCTGCTCATCGCCGACGAGGTGCAGACCGGCATGGGCCGCACCGGCACGCTGTTCGCGTTCGAGCAGTTCGGCGTGCTGCCCGACCTTGTCACCAGCGCCAAGGGCCTTGGCGGCGGGCTGCCCATCGGCGCCGTGCTGATGAAGCAGAAGGTCGCCGACCATATGGCGCCCGGCTCCCACGGCTCCACGTTCGGCGGCAACCCGGTGGCCTGCGCCGGCGCCAACGCGGTGCTGGAAACGCTGGACGAGGCCTTTTTGGCCGAGGTACGCCGCAAGGCCGCCGCCCTGCGCGCGGGGCTCGAGGCCCTGCCGCACGTCCGGGCCGTCACCGGCCTCGGGCTGATGCTGGGCCTTGCGCTCGAGGCCCCGTACACCGCCGCGGCGGTGCGCGCGGCCTGCGAAAACGAGGGCCTGCTCGTGCTCACCGCCAAGGAGCGCGTGCGCCTGCTGCCGCCGCTCATCCTGACCGACGCCGACATCGCCGCCGCGCTCACCGTCCTGCGGCGCGTGCTCGGCGCACAGTAAGGCAAAACGCCCCCGGTATGGGGGCTTTGCTTTACAACCGGCGCCGGCTGTGGTATATTGATTCCATGCGGGATCACCGCAAAACGGCGCAACGCCCTGTACATACGGAGATGGATATGCAGCTGCAAAAAACCATGGCCCGCTTCGGCACCGCGGCGGCGGCCCTGCTCGCCGCGCTGCTGGCCTGGGCCCTGCCTGCCCGCGCCGAGACGTTCGAGCAGGCCCTTGCGCACATCGGCACCTTACAGTCGCTGGCCGGCTCCTATGCGGCCGGCACCGACGGCGACGTGCTCAACATCATGCTCACCTACACGCGCATGCCCGCCTACGACACGGCGCTCTGGCAGATGATCGCGGGCAGCCGCGACCTGGAGTTTGACGCCTATGTGGAGCAGAACGCGCCGGAGCTCACCGACCTGCGCTATGCCGGCACCGTCAGCCTGCCCAACGGGCAGAACATCGATTTCAGCCATATGCTCGCCTCTCTGCAGCTGGTGTACAAGGGCGTTCCGGTGCCCGGCAGCTGGGGCGGCGACAGCATGCAGCTCGCCAAACAGTATCTCGGCCAGGCCTCCGACGAGGACAGCTACATGGCGCTGATGCAGTCGACGTTCAACACCGGCGGCGAGAGCGTGTTCGGCAACGAGGATCTGCGCGCCGACCTGGACAGCGTCAACCTGGGCGCCCAGCTCACCGCCGACACCGACCTTGCCGCCCTGCTGCGGGACTACTATACCGCCGACCTGACCGACTATGACCGTGCCACCCGCTTTACGGCGCTGACGTTCGGCAACATCAACACGGGCAGCCAGGGCAATTTCCGCCAGACGGTATACAACACCCTCCTCGCCGATACCGGCATGCAGCTGCTTTTGTACATCAACGGCATGTGGCAGCGCGATACCTGGCAGGTGAACGGTGAGAGCGAGCCCGCCCTGCGCGCCGCCGCCAGCCTGTTTGCCGACGCGCTGGCCCTGGCCGTGAACGGCGAGCGCGTGACCACCGAGAGCGATGTGCGCATGACGACGGCAGCCGGGCAGACGCTCTCCGACCTGCTCACCGCCATCGGCGACCCCGATGCGGCCGCCGCGGCGCTCCAGGCCTTCAACGACCGCACCGTGCTGCAGATCGACGATGCGACCGGCGTGGACGGCGTGCTGGACGACGCCACCCAGCGCCTGCGCGACCGCTTCGACCCCACGCTGTTCCGCACCCTCCTGATGGCGCTGGGCGGCGCGGCGCTTCTGGGCGTGTTCGTCTGCCTGGGCCTGGCCGCGCGGGATTTCGTGCGGCGCGGCTAGCGCATCAAGGAAACAAAAAAACAGCAGCCGACCTCCGGACAGGTCGGCTGCTGTCAGACTGTCGAAAAAGGTGTTTTCTGAATCCATCGACCTCGGCTGACATG
>CANRBN010000178.1 GCA_947628865.1 uncultured Gemmiger sp. | reverse complement strand
GCATTTTTTGCTCTAGAGGTATCGACCTCGTCTGCGCATGTCAGCCGAGGCCGATGGATTCAGAGAACACCTTTTTCGACAGTCTACTGTCAAAAAAACCGCAGGCTGGGAGCTTTCCGCGGCGGCCGGAGGGCTGGCCGCCCTACGGCGTTGATGTGGCACGGTTTGAGATTGCGGGGCGGGGTCGAGCTCTCAGCGCACGTCCTCGCGCAGGGAGCCGTCCTCGTACGCGGCGACCAGCGCCTCTAGGTCGCCGATGCGCGCGCGCCGGCGGCGGCCCTCGTCGGTATCGGCGACGAGGATGCGCCGCGGGGCCGTGTAGATGTACTCGCTGCGGGAGGTGATGTCCTCGTCCTCGCGGATGGCCTTCTCGCGGCTCTCAAACGGCTGGTGGGTGCGCAGCGTCAGCCCGTGCGAGCTGTAGACGAGGGTGTAGCCGGCGATGCCGGTCTTTTCGTGGTAGGCGCGGCAGAAGCCGCCGTCGATGACGATGAGCCGCCCCCCGCCCTTGACCGGGCTCTCGCCCTCGATGGCGCGCACCGGCACATGCCCGTTGACGATGTGGCACCCCTCGCCCGAAAGGCCGAACTCCCGCAGGATGGCCTCGGCGGTGCCGGGCGCGTTGATGAGGCGGTAGTAGGGGTCTTTCTGCTCGGCGTGGGTGGCGGGGTCGGCGAGGAAGAGCCGCTCAAAGGTGGTCATGGCGCTGCGCCCGAACACGGGGCTGAGCCGCCCGCACCACAGATACCACAAAAAGTCCTGCCCGGCCAGGCGCGCGGCGCTGCCCGCGGGGGCAAAATAGCCATCCCGCGCGCGGCGGTCACAGTAATCGAACAGCGCGCGCCCGGCATAGCTGCGCCCGCCGAACACCGCCGCGGCAAAGCCGCCGTCCGGCGTCATCGGCACGGCGCCGTGGTAGAGCAGGTTGCCGTTGCAGATCTTGTACAGCGACCCCTTGGCGTACAAAAACTGCACATGGCGCTGCAGGGCCTTGCTGTCGCGGAAATTGCGCACGAGCTCGTCCATCACGGCGGCCTCGCGCGCGGTGAGGGCGGCGGGCGCGGCGGGGTCGACGGTGGGGAGATCGGCGTCCAGCAGGGGATGCACCCTGCCGGCGCAGCGCACGGTGCCGGCGGCGTAGTCGACGCGGGTGAGCAGGTCGCGCTCCGCCATGCCGAAATCCGGGTTGCGGGCGATGGCCTGCGATTCGAGCTTGAACAGGATGACGGCGATGGCCTTGTGCATCTGCGCGATGCGCAGCAGGTTGGCCGGCTCGCGGTCGGTGCGCGCGTCGGCGTGCGGCATGAAGCGCGCGACCTCCCGCCCGGCGTAGCACTCGGCGGCCAGATGGTCGAGCGGGCGCAGGCTGATGCCGTAGCCGCGCTCGACGGTGTCGGCGTTGTTGTAGGCGAGCGTCGTTTTGAGCACCGTGGCCACGCACAGCGCGCTGCCGGCGGCGGCGCCCATCCATACGACGTCGTGGTTGCCCCACTGGATGTCGACGTCGTGGTATTCCATCAGGCTGTCGAGGATGAGGTCGGGCCGCGGGCCGCGGTCGAACACGTCGCCCACGATGTGCAGCCGGTCGACGGCCAGCCGCTTGATGACCTCGCAGAAGCGCAGGATGTAGGCGTCGGCGCGGCGGTGGCGGATGATGCTCGAGATGATCTCGCCGTAGTAGAGATCCTTGTCGTGATCCTCGAAATGGGCGTGGAGCAGCTCGTCCAGGATGTGCGCGCAGCTTTGCGGCAGGCAGCGGCGCACATGCGCGCGCGTGTGCTTGCTGGAGACGAAGCGGCACAGCTCGATCAGGCGCAGCAGCGTCGTGCGGTACCAGGCGGCGAGATCCTGCTGCGCGGCCTTGAGCTCCGGCAGCTTCTGCTCGGGGTAGTAGATGAGGGTGGCAAGGTCGCGGCGCTCCTGCGCCGGCACCCGCGCGCCGAGCACCAGGTCGATCTTTTCGCGGATGACGCCGGAGGCGTTGTTGAGGATGTGGGCAAAGGCCTCGTGCTCGCCGTGCAGGTCGGACATGAAATGCTCGGTGCCCTTGGGCAGGCGCAGCAGCGCCTCCAGGCGGACGATCTCGGACGAGGCGGCGGCCACGGTGGGGTATTTTTCCGCCAGAGCGGCCATGTAGCGCAGGCGTTCGTCGGGCATGGGCATGAAAGCGCCCCCCTTTTTGCAGGATGCTGGCTTTATTGTACGGCAAAACGCGGCGCCGTGTCAACGCGGGGCGGGCACCGTTTGGGAAGTGCTTGTATTTTTCGGCGGTTGTGGTACAATCATAAGCACGGACAACTGCGCACAAAAAAAGGAGAGAGCTGCCATGCAGATCACGAAAGACACCACGATGGGCGAAATGCTCGAGCTTGACCGCGGCATCGCCTACATCCTCATGCAGGAGGGCATGCACTGTGTGGGCTGCCCGTCCTCTGTCGGCGAGACGCTGGCCGAGGCCTGCATGGTGCACGGCCTGGACGCCGACACCGTGCTCAAGGACATCGAGGATTACCTCAAGACCCGCGCGGCGCGGTAAAACGGCAACGCAAACGACGGGGCGGCGGCATCGCATGATGCCGCCGCCCCGCTCAGCGTGTCAGAAAACACCTTTTTCGACAGTCTGGGGCGGTATGCCTCATGCCGCCATTTATAGGATGGGCTTGAGCGCGAGCGTTTGCTGTACCGGCACGCCGCAGCGCGCGGCCATGGCGCGGGCGCGCGCCTCGAGCGCCGGCACCCGCAGCTGGGCCGGGCGGTGGGCGTCGCACCCCAGCACCGCCGTGCACCCCGCCGCGCCGGCGATGCGCCAGAACGCCTCGTTGGGGTAGCAGCGCCCCTCGGCCAGGCCGAGCAGGTTGATCTCGAGCGGGACCTGGCAGGCGCGCGCCGTCTCGCACAGGCGCCGCATCTCGGCCTGCCAGAGCGCCTCGTCGCCGCCAAAGGGCAGGATGTCGGGGTGGGCAAAGCAGGAGAACAGCCCCGTCCGCATCGCCTCGCACACCTGGTCGACGTAGCGGTGCAGCGTGGCGGCGTCGTCGGTCGGCGTGCCGGAATAGACGTCGTCCAGCTCGTTGCCGAGGGCGTGCTGGCCCAGGATCAGATAGTCGATGGGGCGCGCGCGCAGCGCCTCCAGCAGCCGCGGGAAGAGCGCCGGGTAGTACTCGGTCTCGAGCCCGAGCGGCACCTCCAGCCGGCCCCGGTACGCTTCGCGCACGGCGAGCACCGCGGCGACATAGTCGTCGAGCTGCTCCGGCCTCATGCGGAAGAAGGAATAGTAATCCCCGGGGAAAAACTGCGGCGTATGGTCAGAAAATCCCAAGATCTCCAGCCCGGCGGCGAGCGCCTCCTCGGCGTAGTCGCGCTCGGCGCCCTCGGCGTGGTTGCAGCGCGGGGTATGGGTGTGGTAGTTCGAAAGCATGCGGCGGCTTCGGCTCCTTTGCGGCGGTGTGGGGCGTTGGGGCGGGTGCGGCCCGG
>CANRBN010000177.1 GCA_947628865.1 uncultured Gemmiger sp. | reverse complement strand
GCAGTCGTTTCCAACTGTTGTCCCCCACTTAAGGGCAGATTGCTCACGCGTTACTCACCCGTTCGCCACTAAGCGATTCTTCTACTCTAAGCCCTCGCTCCGAGCTTTCTTCTCGTGTCAGTCTTACTTAAAAAGCCTAATCGATGTTCGCTTCGCTCACATCGATGCGCTTTCCCAAGACCGGTCGAAAGCTTAGAGTAAAAGAATCGCTCCGTTCGACTTGCATGTGTTAGGCGCGCCGCCAGCGTTCGTCCTGAGCCAGGATCAAACTCTTTCGAAATGGTATTTAAACCTTTTCTCAAAGGGTCAAATCTCCTCAGACACAATCGCTTGCGTCCTTTGAATTACTTTATGGAATTGTTTTCGAGAAACATTGCTGTTTCTCCGGTGCTTCCCTTGCACCGTCAAGGTTCCACAAGTCCAGGTTTGTTCAATTTTCAAGGTCCCGGCTGCCCCCTCCCGCGGGGACAGCTTGATTATCTTATCATGCCATCCCCGTTTTGTCAACACCTTTTTTGCACTTTTTTACCGATTCTTTCGGGAAAAATTTTGCACCACCAGATGTTGACGGATGCGTTCATATCTTCTACTATTGGTAGAAAGGGCCGTTGTGTTCCCCCGCGGGGCTTTGGGCAGTTTGCACAAGTGCGGCGGCGGCACGCGGCCCAAAACGAGGACGGGAGGGCTTCGCATGGATGCCATGGATCTGATACGCGACAAGTTTGCCCAGGATTGCTCGCTCGAGACGGTGCTGCATTTGGTGATGGCGCATTTCGGCATGGGCGAGGAGGAGGCGCGGCGCGAGATCGACGACTACTTTGCCATCGTCGAGGGCATGGGCAGGCCCTAACGCGGCGGGGCCTACGCCACGCCGTCCTGCGGCAGATGCCGGAAGAACCCGACGAGGAACGGCACCGAGATGAGCGCCGCCAGCACATCGGCGACCGGCTGGGCGACCATGATGCCCGTCAGGCCGAACAGCTGCGACAGAACCAGCAGCACCGGGATGAAGCAGGCGCCGCTGCGCAGCGCGGAGAGGAACGTCGCGCGGCCCGCAAGGCCGATGCTCTGGAACAGCATGTTGGCGCACACCGAGACCGAAAAGGTGACGAGGGCAACGCACTCGATGCGCAGGGCCGGCACGCCGATGGCCACGACCTCGGGGTCATCGCGCAGGAACGTGACGATGGGGCCCGCCAGCGCGTAGCCGCCGGCGGCGAACACCACCATCATGCCGGTGCCGATGCCCAGCGTGACGAAGAACGCGCTGCGCACGCGGGAGTAGATCCTGGCGCCGTAGTTGTAGGCCGAGACGGGCTGGAAGCCCTGCCCGATGCCCAGCCCCACGCAGAACAAAAAGTTGGTGACGCGGGCGACGATGCTCATGGCGGCGATGGCGGCGTCGCCATAAAGGCCGGCCTGGCCGTTGAGCAGCATGGTCGAGATGCTGCCCAGCCCCTGCCGCACAAGGCTGGGCAGACCGGTCAGCACGATGAGCTCGAGCAGCTCCCACAAAAGCGCCGGGCCGGGCGTTTTTTCGTGCGTGGCGGCCTGCTCGGCGGCCTCGTCGGCTGTCATCGCCGCCTGCCGCAGCGGGAAATAGCGCAAAGCAAAGCTCGCCTGGGTCTTCCCGCGCAAAAACGGCGCGAGCAGGATGCCGGCGCTGATGTATTGCGAGAGCATGGTGGAAAGCCCCGCCCCGGCGATGCCCATATCGAACCCGAAGATGAACACGGCATCGCCGAGGATGTTGAGCACGCCGCCCGAGACGAGGCCCACCATCGCGAAGGTGGCATGGCCCTCGTACCGCAGGATGTTGTTCATCACGCAGCTGGTGACCATGGCCGGCGCCGCGAGCAGGATAAAGGCGGCGTAGGCGCGCGCGTAGGGCAGGATGGTGCCGGTGGAGCCGAGCAGGCGGCACAGCGGGTCAAGAAAGGCGAGACCGAACACGCCGATGGCGGTGCCGGCCAGCAGCGAGGTGTAAAACGCGGTGGCCGAGAACTGCCGCGCGCGGTAGGGGTGCTCGGCGCCGAGCTGGCGGCTGATGTTGGAGCCGGAGCCGTGGCCGAACATGAAGCCGACGGCCTGCAGGATGGCCATCAGGCCAAAGACCACGCCGGTGGCGCCGGAGGCGCTGGTGTTGATCTGCCCGACGAAAGCGGTATCGACGATGTTGTAGACGTTCGTCACCAGCATGCTGACCGTGGTGGGCAGGCCGAGCTCGATGACAAGGCTGGCGATGGGCTGGCGGGTCATCTTGTCGTGCTGGGTGGCGTACTGCGGATGGGCGAACAGGGGCATGGGCGGTCGGGGCCTTCTTTCCTTATAATAGAGCATGCCTTGTGATTATAGCACATTCCGGCGCGCGCTGCCAACCCCCGCCCGGCGCCGCGCGGCGGGCAAAACGAAAAAAATCGGGCGGGGCGGTAACGCGGCGCGGTTTTTGCCGTATTTACCGGTAAAGGACTGGAAAGGGGGAGCCGGTATGGAGGACAGCGCCATCGTCGCGCTGTATTGGGCGCGGGACGAGCGGGCCCTGGCCGAGACGGCCGCCAAATTCGGCGCCTACTGCCGGCGCATCGCGATGAACATTCTGGCCGACGCCGCCGACGCCGAGGAGTGCGAGAACGATACCTGGCTGGCGGCGTGGAACAGCATGCCCGAAAACCGCCCGGCGCGGCTGGCGCCGTATCTGGGGCGCATCACGCGCAACCTGGCGCTCGACCGCCACAGCGCCGCCAGCGCGCAGAAGCGCGGCGGCGGGCAGGCGGCGCTGGTGCTGGATGAGCTGGCCGAGTGCCTGCCCGGCACCGCCAACGTCGAGCACGCCTTTGACGCCGCCGAGACGGCGCGCCACATCAGCGCCTTTTTAAAGGTACAGCCGCAGCCGGCGCGGGATATCTTTCTGCGCCGCTACTGGTACTGCGACGCGGTGGCGGACATCGCCGCGCGCTACGGCATGCAGGCGGGCGCCGTGCGTGTGAGCCTGCACCGCACGCGGCAGAGGCTGGCCGCCTACTTACGCGAGCAGGGCGTTTTGGTATAAGGAGAGAACGGTATGACACCGAAAGAGTTGTTTGAGGCCATCGGCCTTGTGGACGATGCGCTGATCCTGGACGCGGACGCCCCCGCCAGGCCGCGGCCCTGGCTGACGGTCGTGCGGCGCGCCGTACCGCTGGCCGCCTGCCTGTGCCTGATCGCGGGCACGGCGCTGGCGCTGCGCGGGAGTCTGCTGCGCGGCGGGCTCTCCGGCGGGGCGGCCATGGCCAACGATGCCGCCCCGCAGGCCGCCGCGGCGGCGCCGGAGCCCGCCGCCGCGCCGGATGAGGAAGGCGCGGACGCCGGCGGCGGCGCGGAATACGGGGCCGGGACGGAATCGGCCAAGACGTACGCGGTCGACGGCGCCGCCGGTGCCGAGACCCCGGTGGAGACCCCGGCGGAGGCCGCGCGGGACAGTGCCGACAGCGCCCCGGCGAGCTGCTCCGGCCTCCCGCTGCAGGGCAGCCAGGTGTT
>CANRBN010000176.1 GCA_947628865.1 uncultured Gemmiger sp. | reverse complement strand
TTGTAGTTCTGGAAGATGGCCATCAGGCGGGTGATGCCGCCCTCGACCTCGATCTCGGTGATGATATCGGCCTTGGACAGCCCGTACTGCGGGCGCGCCTGGGTGATGTTGTTGATCATCGCGGCCAGCGGGCGCTGGTTCACCGCGTAATCCGCGCCGCGGGCGGCGCCGGTGAGGATGTTGGGCTCATAGGGGGGCGGGGTGGGCGTGGGGGTCGGCGTGGGCGCCTCGGTGGGAGCGCTGGTGGGGAGCGGCGCGGCGGTGGGCGTGGAGGCGGACGGCTGCTTACGGTTGCAGGCCGTGAGCATCACGCAGGCGGCCAGGAGCGCCGCCGCGCACAGAAGAACACGTTTCATGCAGATTCCTCATTTCTTGACTCTTTTGGCAGGCACCACAAGCGGTCGTAGGCCACAAAGACCTATGATACAGTATTTTACTTGTTTTGCGTGGGTTTGTAAAGGCGCAAAACAGATTTTTACACGCCCCCTCCGCCGCCCCTTGTACATTTTGGCGCGGGATGGTACAATATACGCACAAAAGCTTGAGGGGGCTATACGCATGCGATATGGGTTTATCGGCTGCGGCCATATGGGCGGCGCGGTGGCGCGCGCGGTCTGCCGGGGCGCCGGGAGCGGGCAGGTGCTGCTGACGAGCGGCACCGGCGACACCGCCGACGCGCTGGCCGCCGAGCTCGGCTGCCGCAGCGCGGGCCGCGATATCCTGGAGCCCGCGCGCGGGTGTGACTACGTCGTGCTGGCCGTCAAGCCGCAGAAAATGGCCGAGGTGCTCGCCGCCCTCGCGCCGGTGCTGCGTGACCGGCAGCAGCAGGGAGCGCCGTGTACGCTCGTCAGCATGGCGGCGGGGCTGAGCATCGCGCGCCTGCGCGCGATGGCCGGCTGCGGCGAGGGCATGGGCATCATCCGCATCATGCCCAACACGCCGGTGGCCGTGGGCGAAGGGCTGACCGTCTTTTGCGCCGAGGCGCCAGGGGATCGCGTGGACGCCTTTTTGCGGGATCTTGCCCCCGCCGGCGCGCTGGACGAGATCCCGGAGACGCTGATGGACGCGGCCGGCTGCGTGGCCGGGTGCGGCCCCGCCTGGGCGTACCAGTTCATCGAGGCGCTGGCCGACGGCGGCGTGGCCGCCGGGCTGCCGCGCCAGAAGGCGCAGGCCTATGCGGCGCAGATGCTGCGCGGCGCCGCCGCGATGGTGCTGCAAAGCGGGCAGCACCCCGGCGCGCTCAAGGACGCGGTGTGCAGCCCCGGCGGCTCCACCATCGAGGGCGTGCGCCTGCTCGAGGAGCGCGGCTTCCGCGGCGCCGTGACGGACGCCGTGCTCGCCGCGTATGAAAAGACCAAAGGATTGGGGAAAGCGTAAATGCGTATCGTCGTCAAGGTGGGCTCCAGCACGCTGGCCCACGCCGGGGGGCGGCTCAACATCCGCCACACCGAGCACCTGGTCAAGGTGCTCAGCGACCTGAAAAACGCCGGGCACGAGCTGGTGCTCGTCTCCTCGGGCGCCATCAGCATGGGCGTGGGCAAGCTGGGCATCGGGCGCCCCGCCGACATGCCCACCAAGCAGGCGACCGCCGCCGTGGGCCAGTGCGAGCTGATGTATACCTATGACCGGCTTTTTTCCACCTACAACCACACGGTGGCGCAGATGCTGGTCACACAGGAGGATTTCACCCGCCCCGAGCGGCTGATGAACCTGCAAAACACGCTGTATCGCCTTTTACAGATGGGCGCGCTGCCCGTTATCAACGAGAATGACTCGCTCGCCACCGAGGAGATCGCGGTCGGCGACAACGATACCCTCAGCGCGCTGGTGGCCAAATATGTCAAGGCCGACCTGCTCGTGCTGCTCAGCGACATCGACGGCCTGTACACCGCCGATCCGCACACCGATCCCGCCGCCCGGCTCATCCCGACCGTCGAGTCCGTCACGCCCGCGCTGGAGGCGCTGGCCGGCGGCGCCGGCAGCGCGCAGGGCACCGGCGGCATGGCCACCAAGCTCACCGCCGCCAAGCTGGCCACCGCCGCCGGGGTGGAGATGGTCATCGCCAACGGCGCCGACGCCGATATTTTGTACGACATTGTCGACGGCAGGCCCGCCGGCACGCGCTTTGCACCGCAAAGGAGACAGCCATGACCACACACGAGACCCTGCTGGCCGCCAACGCCGCCAAGACGGCGCTGGCCCTGGCCGATACCGATGCGCGCTGCGCGGCGCTGGAGGCGATGGCCGCGGCGCTGGGCGCCGCGCGCGAGGACATCCTTGCCGCCAACGCGCGGGACATCGACGCCGCGCGCAGCCGCGGCGTCGCCACGGTCATGCTCGACCGGCTGGCGCTGACCCCCTCGCGCCTGGCGGCCATGGCCGCCGGCATGCGGGACGTGGCCGCCCTGCCCGACCCCGTGGGCGCCGTTTTGCACCGCACCGTGCGCCCCAACGGGCTCGTGCTCGAAAAGGTCGCCGTGCCGATGGGCGTGATCGGCGTGATCTACGAGAGCCGCCCCAACGTCACCTCCGACGCGGCCGCGCTGGCCGTCAAGGCCGGCAGCGCCTGCGTGCTGCGCTGCGGGCACGACGCGCAGAACAGCTGCCGCGCCATCGTGGCGGCGCTGCGCCGGGGCCTTGCGGACGCCGGCCTGCCGCGGGACGCCGTGAGCCTGCTGGAGAGCGCCACGCGCGACAGCGCGCGCGAGCTGATGACCGCCGATGGCCTTGTCGACCTGCTCATCCCGCGCGGCGGGGCGGGGCTCATCCGGGCCTGCGTGCGCGGCGCCACCGTGCCCTGCATCCAGACCGGCACCGGCATCTGCCATATCTACGTCGATGCCGCCGCCGACCTCGATATGGCGCTCGCCA
The DNA here is from genome assembly GCA_947628865.1 of uncultured Gemmiger sp. GTDB lineage: Bacteria > Bacillota > Clostridia > Oscillospirales > Ruminococcaceae > Gemmiger. The sequence goes on along the minus strand of CANRBN010000176.1, from coordinate 693 downwards.
TTGTGGAAAACGCGAAGACCAGCCGCCCTGGCGTGTGCAACGCCGCCGAGGTGCTGCTTGTGCACAAGGACATCGCCGCCGCCTTTCTGCCGCGCCTGCGCGAAAGGCTGACGGCGCAGCGCGCCGCGGCGGGGCTCACGCCGGTCGAGCTGCGGCTGGATGCGCGCGCCGCGGCGCTCATCCCCGGCACGCCGGCGGGCCCGGCGGATTTTGACACCGAGTTCCTTGACTACATCCTCGCCGTGGCCGTGGTGGACGGCGTCGAGGACGCCATCGCCCACATCGCGGCCCATTCCACCCACCACAGCGAGGCCATCGTCACCGCCGACCCGACCGCCGCCGCGCGCTTCACCGCCGCGGTGGACAGCGCCGCCGTCTACGTCAACGCCAGCACCCGCTTTACCGACGGCGGAGAGTTCGGCCTTGGGTGCGAGATGGGCATCAGCACGCAAAAGCTGCACGCCCGCGGGCCCATGGGCCTTGGCGAGCTGTGCAGCTATAAGTACATCGTGCGCGGCAGCGGGCAGGTGCGCTGACCGGCGTTCGCCTGCGCTCAGACTGTCAAAAATATACATTAAAAATCCATCGGCCTCGGCGGTGCCCGCCGAGGCCGATGCCAGACTGTCGAAAAAGGTGTTTTCTGAATCCATCGACCTCGGCTGACATGCGCAGACGAGGTCGATACCTCTAGAG
>CANRBN010000175.1 GCA_947628865.1 uncultured Gemmiger sp. | reverse complement strand
CCGGCATACAGCGTGTTGTACAGGATCTCGCCCTCCGGCGTGTCCTGCAAAATGGGCAGCTCGCCGAACGCCGCGGCGCACAGCGCCATCTGCTGCTCCAAAAGCTGGCGGCAGCGCGTCTCGAACTCCGCCGCCGGCAGGCGGGCGCGCAGCGCCGCCAGCGCGTTGAAGCTGCCCTTTTTCGCGTCGCGCGCGAGATCGTCATAGGCGTCCATCAGGTAGATGAACCCGCCCAGCGCGCTCCCCATACGCGCCAGCACCGGCGCAAAGACATCGTCGCGGGGGCAGAGCACCGCGCCCAGCAGCGCGCCGAACGCGTTGCACAGGGCGTCAAGGTCGGCGCTTTGGGCCTTTTCCAGCGCGTCCAGCGCCGCCAGCTGCGTTTGGACGGCCTCGCACTGCCGCGGCCACCGGCTTTTGAGCGCCGGCAGATGCCGCTCGAGCCGCCCGGCCAGAAACCGCGCGGCGCGGCTGCCGTCGTCCCGCCAGTCGTCGAGAAAGTTGTAATGCGCGAGCAGCGCGGTCATATCGGCCGCATATTCGACGGTCGGCCCGGCGGCGCGCGGGCGGGCCCGGGCGGGGTGCAGCGCGCAGCGACCGCGGCCAAATTCCGTCGGTGGGTCATACAGCGCCGTCAGCAGCACCGCCGCGAACGTCATGTCATAGCTCAAGGCGGCCTGTCCGGTCAGGCCGTACCGCGCGCGCAGGGTGCGGCACAGCCCGCAGTAAAAGGCCTGATAGCGTTCCTGCGCGGCGGGGGAAAGGTCTTTTGTGTAGGCGGTCACATATCCGAACATAGGCTAGCTCTTTTTGATGAACTGCGTGCCGCACTTGGGGCAGGTGATGCTCACCTTGCCGCGCCCGCGCGGCAGGCGCAGCGTCTGGCGGCAGTGCGGGCAGGCAAAATAGCGGTAGGTCTTGCGCAGGGCAAAGCGCTGGCGGTAGGGCGCCAGCCAGCGCAGAAAGGCGCCGCGCTGCTCAAGGTACCAGGCGTTCTCGGCCCGGCGCTTGTCGAGCTTGCGGCTCATCATGCGGTAGTAGCTATAGCCCAGCAGCCCGAAGCCGACGTAATAGAGGATATCCCACAAAAACAGCCCCAGCACCATGCAGGCGAGCGACGCCGCGCACAGAAAGCTGCCGAATGCGTCGCCGCCGTAGCGCCCCGCCATAAAGCGCTCCAGCCATGCCTTGAAGCGTGCCATCATGCAAACCGCCTCCCACAGCCATTTTTCCACAAAATTATGCGCAAATTGTGAACACCGGTAAAATGTTCTTTGAACAAAGCGCCCGTTTTGGCGTTTTTGGGCGCGCGGGGCGCGTCACGGCGCGGCGGTCTGCGCGCTCAGCACATGGGCAAAGTAATCGGTGCTGAGCACGCCGCGGCAGTAGTTGAGCTTGTTGCGCACGGCGGAATGGATGCGCTCGAGATACCCCTCGGGGATGACGGCGTCGGGGTCGGCGGGGGTAAAGGTATCGCTCTCGGCGATGTAGGTGCCAAGGTCGGTCTTCCAGTCATGGCTGGTATCGAACACGAGCGCCTCGGCGTCCGAGAAGACGTCCCGCCCCGGCAAAAGCCGTGAATCGTACGCGAGGCCGAACAGGTTCGAGAGGGTGGGCAGGATGTCCAGGCTGAACGTCGGGCTCGAGACGGTCACGGGCTCGCGCTCCTCCAGGCACCCGCTCCACAAAAGCAGGCAGGAATGGTCGCGGTAGAGGTAATCGTTGACCGGCGCGCCGTACAGCTCCTCCAGATTCTTCATCTGCCCAAGGCCGCCGCTGTCGATATCGAGCCCGTAGGGGAAATGGTCGGGCGTCAGGCAGATGACGGTGTCGTCGGCGATGCCGGCCTCCTCCAGCGTCGTGACCAGATACGCCATCGCGTCCTCCAGCTCAAGGTTGGCGGCGATGTAGGCGCGCACCGTATCGGAGTAGGGCAGATCCTGTACCTCGTCCCAGTGCTTGACGCTCATCGCGTTGCCGCCCAACAGGTAGGGGCTGTGGCCGCTCACGCTCATATAATAGATGTTGAACGGCTGATGGTCAAGATAGAGCGGCAGCGTGCCCTCGATCATCTCAAGGTCGCTCTGCGGCCACTGGTCGGTGACATATGCCTCCATGCCGTTGCCGTAGCCCATGAACCCCTGCGAATAGCCCAGGGCGTTGTGGGTCAGATTACGGTCATAGTAGGTGTAGTCATTGTTGTGGAACGCCATGCCGTAATAGCCCAGCGCGTTCAGCTGGTTGCCCAGCGTAAAGGGCAGCGCGTGGCCGGGTATGTTCTTCATCGAGCGCCCGCCCAGCATCGGCAGAACGCCCAGCAGGTTCGCGCACTCGCCGCCGGTGGTGCCGGCGCTGGCTGGCTGGTAATAGTCGGTAAAGCGGATGCCGCGGGTGGCCAGACGGTAGAGCGTGGGGGTCAGCTCGGGGTCGATGACCTCGGCGCAGAACGCCTCGGCACTGACGAAGATGAGGTTCTTGCCGGCGAACAGGCCAGTATATTCGTTTTGCAGGCTGGGCGTGAGGGTCGCCACATAGGCGTCGAGATCCGCCTGCGTGCCGCTGGCCGTGGCGGCCAGGGCGGCAAAATCGATGTCCAGGCTGTTGGGCGCGTACACCACCGGCGCGGGCGTGGGGGTCGGGGCCGGCTCATCGCCGGGCGCTGGGGTCGGCTCGCTCTCGGGCGCGGTGGTCGGCGTCGCCGCCGGCGGCTCCATGTCAAAGCGTACCGGCGTGCCAAACACAAGCTCCCCCGCGTCCAGGCGCAGCGCGCTCAACAGCCCGAACTCCCGTATGGCGGACTGGAAGCTGTAATCCTGCCGGTAGAGCCGCCGCTGCAACGGGCTCGCGGCCACCAGCAGCACCGCCGCCAAAAAGGCCGCCGCGGCGCCGCCCAGCACGCGCAGCAAAACGCCGGCATTGCCGCGCGGCACGAACAGCGAGCCGCGCAGATACGCAAAAACGAGCGCCGGCAGGAAATAGAGAAAGATGTGCACAAGGCCGTCGACGCTGAAGATGAGGTGCAGGATGTCCCCGCCAAAGCCGCCCACGGCGTCCTGCACGCCGCCCAACACGGTGTTGAGATCATAAAACACATGGAACGCGCGGTAGACGAAATACTCGATCAGATACGGCAGCGCCGTCAGGCCCAGCAGGCCGAGCAGCAGCCGGCTGCGGTGCACCTGCTTGCGCGGCACACTGGCCGGCACGCAGAGCACGCCGCCGTAGCACAGGCTGAACAGCAAGACCGAGACCGTCCCCGCCAGGGTAAAGCGCCCGGCGGTGGACAGCTTGAAGAGAAACTCATAGTAGACGAGCGCCAGCGGCAGCGAGAGAAAGACCGTCCACTCCGGCAGCGGCGGCAGGCCCTCTGCCGCCTGCCGCACACGCCGCCCCGCGCCCCGCAGGCAGTCCCGGGCCTTTGCCGGCAGCTTTTTGATGGCTTCTTTCCACGAAAATTGCATCCCTGTATGCCTCTCTGCGTTTTAAATTCCCTGTTTAGTATACGTCCCGTCCGCGGTTTTAGTAGTTCCGCGCCGTTTCGAGCAAGAGCCGCGTGACCGTCTC
>CANRBN010000174.1 GCA_947628865.1 uncultured Gemmiger sp. | reverse complement strand
GAGGACGCCGAGCCGCAGCGAGGCGTTTCGGAGCGCAACCGCCCGCAGGGCGGCTCTTGGCGCGGAGATCGCCGCCCGGAAGGCTTCCCCTTGGGGGGATCGCGCCCGCAGGCGCATTTCGGAGCGCAACCGCCCGCAGGGCGGCTCTTAGCGCGGAGATAGCGGAGCCGCAGGCGACTGATGAGGGGACGCGGGGCGTCGAGGACGCCGCGCCGCAACGGGGCGTCGAGGACGCCGCCCCCTACGGTAATGATTGCAAACTCGCCATACCTCCGTAAGGGCGGCGGGGTGAGGGCCGCAGGGCGCCCCGGTGGGGCCCCCGCCCTACAATCTCAAATCCTGCCAGATCATCGCCGCAAATGACCCACCGCTTATCCTTTTGGTTTCAATGTCGGCCTGACCAACCGGCTTGAAATAAATGTCCGCTGCTGGGCGGCCTCTATTGAACGGGGGCCGCTGGGCAGGCCACCGCAACACGGGGAACAACCCCCCCCGGTTGCCTATTTTACTCTTACCTAAAGGGGGTAAACAAATGTTCAAAACTATCCGCAAGAAGCTCAACAAAAAGGGCTTCACCCTCGCCGAGCTGCTGATCGTGGTAGCCATCATCGCCATTTTGGTGGCGATCGCCATCCCCATCTACACCGGCATGCTTGAACGGGCGCAGATCGGCGTCAACAAGGCCAACGCCCGCTCCGTCAAGGGCGCCGCTGTCGCCCAGATCCTTGGTGACTGGGACGTCTTGAAGGCCGGCGCCAAGAACGGTTCCGGCACCGGTACGCCCGGTCATGGCTGGGTCGCTGAAGGCTTTGTTAACGCAGATGGCGATGTGGAAGACATCAAAGTATATATTGCTGCCGACTCCCAGACCTCGTTAGGTGATGGTTATGTCGTCAAGCAGAATTCGAATGCCGCTCCGATTTCGACCGGCGGCTCCGGCTCCTCATACAAGGCCGCTGTTTTCGAAGCTTCAAATAGCGAACCCAACAAAATGGAGATTGCTGATTCTGGTAAATTGTCGCCTGAATATTGGGTTGTTGTCTACATTACGGATGTCGAAAAGATTAAGTCCGGCAACTAACTTACCTTAAATCTCCCATTTGGGTAGATTCTTCCTTATAGCATACGGCTCTTCACGTGGGGGCCGTACCCCCGGCGGCGGGGTTGCGCCGGGGGCCCATCTTAAAGCCGCGGGCAGAGTGCCCGCACCGCAATGGTTACCCCTCATCCGACCGCTCCGCGGCCGCCTTCCCCCCCAAGGGGGAAGAGACAAAAGGCTTCTCCCTTGGGAGAAGCTGGCAGCGCCGCAAGGCGCTGACTGATGAGGGGGCAAGGGGCTGGTCCTTTCCGTCCCCTCATCAGTCGCCTGCGGCTCGGCGTCCTCGACGCCCCGGCGGGGCTATGCGGCCCGTTTTGCGGCGGCATGGGGGCATGCCGCCCTACGGCGTTGATATGGCACACGGGATTTGAAACCGCGGGGCGTCGAGATCGCCGCCCCCTACGCAATGCGGGTACGATCTCCCGGGCGCTGTGCCCACGGCTTCAAGGTGGCCACGTTCATACAGCGGCTCGCGCAAACATGCGCTGGAGCGCGAACATTTGGGGTCCATCATCCGGTATGACCCGCCGGATCTGGATAGATCGTCGCCGGGGAGTGGTTCCCCCGGCAGGCGTCCATTTTCCTATAAGGAGGAATGTACCCAAATGTTCAAAACGCTCAAGCAGAAGCTCAACAAAAAGGGCTTCACCCTGGCCGAGCTGCTGGTCGTGGTCGCCATCATCGCGATTTTGGTCGCCATCGCCATTCCTATCTTCACGCATTCCACTGAGCAAGCTGAAATAGCGGTGAAAAACGCGAATCTGCGTGCTGTTCGCGCGGCTGCTGTGGAGGAAATTCTCACCAACTGGGCTGATTATAAAATGGCTAACTACACTGACGATGCCACAAACTGGCAAATCACTGCTAAAGTAAGTGCAAGCGGTGATATCACCGACCTTGGTATTCAACCTGACGGCACACCGAGCGCTAGCCCTGCGGATGGAACAGCGGAAAAACAAAGTGACGGCTCCTACTATATCTCCGGTATGATTCTGACGCAGATAACCCCCACAAAGGGCACAGTCAGCAAGAGTTAATCACCGCCATACACCCAGCCTACACCGTCATAACACGTGAATGACGGTCAAGTGCGTTCCGGCGAGGGTCACGCCGGAACGCCGGCAAGGGCAAGCGGCCAAAGCCTTTGGCCCTTTGCCCGTGCCGGGCAAAACCCGTGCCCGCCGCATATGTATAGGGCGGGGGCAAGCCCCGCCGGGACGGCGGGCGGGAACGCCCCGCGCAACGCCCGCCCTGCAAGCTTTTCACGATTCCTTCTTCACTTTTCACTTGGCAAAGGAGAGATGTACCCGTGAGCGACCTGAAAGGCAAATGTGTCGGCTTTGACATCGGCAGCCTGAACCTGCATTTCGCCGTGCGGGACGGCGCGCGCTGGGTGCGCATCGGCGCCGAGCCGCTGCCGGAGGGCCTTGTGCGCGAGGGGCAGATCCTTTCGTATCAGGCTCTGGCGGACTTTTTGCGGGAGCTGCGCCGCCGGCACCGTCTGCCGCGCGCCGCCGCGCTGGTGCTGCCGGGCAGCGCGTGCTATTGCCGCCGCTTTACCACCGCTTACATGACCGACGAACAGCTCCGCTTCAACCTGCCGTATGAGTTCCGGGATTACATCTCCGCCGACAAGGAGTCTTTCTACTACGACTACGCCGTCGTGCGCACGCTGCCCGGCGACGGGGGCGCCCCCGCCGAGCTCGACCTGATGGCCGCGGCGGCCCCCAAGGGCGTGATGGCCGAGTATCTCGCCATGCTCCGCCACGCGGGGTTCCAGCTCAAGACCGCCATCCCGGAGGAGCTTGCCTACATCAACCTCCTGCGCGCGGGCGGTGCCGCGCACAGCCACGCCATTTTGGATCTCGGCCACAGCGCCGTGCGCCTGTACATGTTTGACGGCGCGTATTTTGAGGGGCAGCGCGTGCTGGATTTCGGCTGCGCGGCCATCGACGCCGCCATCGCCGAGCATTTCGGCGTGGACGTGCACGTCGCGGCCAGCTACCGCGCGCAGAACTACGCGGGCGCCGCGCTGCTGCCGGAGTGCGCGCAGCTGTACAACGCCATCGGGGTGGAGGTGCTGAAGGCCGTGAACTATCAGCGCTTCAATTCCGGCGGGGAGGAGCCGGAGCACATCCACGTCTGCGGCGGCGGGGTGCAGAACAGCGCTTTGCTGGCGGCCTTGCGGGACGCCGTGCCCCTGCCGCTGACCGATATGAGCGAATTTTGGCCCTCGCTCGACCGCAAGCTGGTCGACGATGCGCCGCTGGCCGCCGCCGCGATGGGCGCGGCCTATCAGTAAAAAGGGGGGGCAGAAAAATGCCTGACGCGATGAACGTGGCCGCCGCGGCCCGCCCCGCCGCGAAAAACCGCAAAAAGGGCAAGGCCGTGATGCCCACAAAGCCGGTGCTCAACCTTGCCATCAAGGAGAAAAAGGAGCTGCGCCTGAGCCGCGCGGTGCCCGCCGTGTTGGCGGTGCTGGCCGCGGT
>CANRBN010000173.1 GCA_947628865.1 uncultured Gemmiger sp. | reverse complement strand
GGCCAGCCCGTGCGCATGTCCAAGCGCACCGGCAAGGCCATCACGCTGACCGACCTTTTGGACGAGGTGCCCATCGACTCGGCCCGGTTCTTCTTCAACATGCGGGAGGCGAACTCCACGCTGGATTTTGACCTTGATCTGGCCGCCCGCAACGACAGCGAGAACCCCGTCTATTACGTCCAGTATGCCCACGCGCGCATCTGCACGATGCTCAAAAAGCTGGCCGGGGAGGGCACCGGGTACGCCGGGCCGGAGGCCTGGGCGGGCTACACCTTCCCCGAGGAGAGCGAGCAGGCGCTCATTCGGCTGCTGGCGGACTTCCCCGGTGAGATCGCCGCCGCCGCGCAGCGGTATGACCCCGCGCGCATCACCCGTTACTGTCTGGATATGGCGGCGGCGTTCCACCGCTTTTACGGTGCCTGCCGCATCCGCGGCGCCGAGGAGCAGACCTGCCAGGCGCGGCTGGCGCTGTGCCTGGCCGTGCGCGGCGTCATCCGCAATGTGTTGACGATGTTCAAGATCAGCGTGCCGGAAAGCATGTAAGCAAGACCTGAAAAAACGGACGCCCCTCTGCGGTGCAGAGGGGCGTCCGTTTTTTCAGTGACGCATCGCGCTGACCACCGTTTGCAGCGCGGCGATCTGCTGCGCGGTCAGGCCAGTGGTGTCCAGCTGCGGCTGGCGCGGCACGCTGCGCCCCAGCAGATAATCCACCGAGACATGGTACAGATCCGCCAGCGCGATGAGCGCCTGCACGCTCGGCGTGCGGTCGCCGCTTTCATAGGCGGAGATCACCGAGGCGGAATACCCCAGCCGCCGGGCCAGGCCCCGCTGGGAATAGTGCGCTTCCTCCCTGAGGTAGCGCAGGCGTTCCGGTAATGTCATCATTGAGTGCCCCTCCATCCACTAAGAGTGTAGGGCATAAATGTTCGCGAATAGAGGTCAAATGTAAACTATTTGTTGACATTTCGTTTTCGAAGGTGTTACAATGGCATTGTTTACTATTTGTGTATTTTATATTCAAATTGTAGACAGTGCATGACAAGGAGATGGTATCGTGAAAAAGTCATTCCCGGCCCTGCTTTTGGCATTTTCTTCAGCTCCGGCCTGCGCCACGGCGGTCGCGGCACCCTGCGTACTTTCGCCGGAAAGCAACGGCATACACCGATAAGACGGGATGGAGGACATGTTATGAAAAAACGTGCATTGGCCCTGTGGCTCGCGCTGCTGCTGGGCGCTTCGCTCACGCTTTCCGCGGCGGCGGAAGCCGGCACGGTGCCCGAGGGCACGCCGGTCATCACGCAACCGGAGCAGCAAACGACCCCGCAGAGCACGCCCGCGCCGGAACCCACGGCGGAGCCCACCGCCGAGCCGGCGGAGGAACCCTCGGCAGAGCCGACAGAGGAACCCGCGGCAGAACCTACGCCGGAGCCTGTTGAGACAACGGCACCCACCGAAACACCGGAGCCCACTGAGATACCGGAACCGCCCGAAACATCGGAGCCTGTTGCGACACCGGAGCCCACCGAGACACCGGAGCCGCAGCCTGCCGCGCAAGACCCTGCGCAGGCCATGGCGCCGGTTGCGGCACCGCTCGCGATGCCCATCGCGTTCGATCAGGCACAGCTCATCTCTGCCGCCAACCCCACCCGCGCGGAGTGGCTGCACAACATCGTTACCATTTTCTCCCTGTCGGTGGACAAGGAGAATATGCCGGATGCCTATTTTACCGACGTGGACAGCGGCCACACCTATTATAATGATATCATGGCCGCGACCGAGTACGGTTTTGTCGATGTAGCGGCGGGCGAGGCTCTGCAGCCGGATGCCCCGGCCACCCGCGCGTTCGTGGCGTCCACGCTGGCGTTGGGCCTTGGCGTCCAGCCTGCGAAAACAAACAACATTACCGATATCGCCTCCCTTTCCACGTTTGAACAGACCGGCGCGCATGTTGCCGTGGAGCTTGGCTGGTTCTCGCTCAGCGGTACGCGGTTCCTGCCGGCCCAGAGCGTCAGCGCCGCGGAGATCAACTCCCTTGCGCAGAGCGCACAGCAATTCCTTGGTGCCTCCAAGGTGGAGAGCAATACCAACGGTATGCAGTTTGCGCCCAACGTAAAGGTGTTCCCGGAAACGACAAAAATTTCGTTCACAGAGGGGGACAATCCCACCGTCACCATTACCGGCGGCGGGCAGACGGTCTCCCCCGGTGAGTTGTTCGCGGTATATGCCTACGGCCTGCCAAACGTGTATATCGCGTCCACAGTCCAAGTCTCGGGCGGCATGCAGGTCATCACCACCACGCGTCCCAGTGCGGAGCAGCTGAAAACCGCCGTCACCACACTGCAAACCACCGGCAGCGCCGATATCAGCCTGGACGGTTTTGAGCCCGCCGACGGCTTCGAGGCCATCCACGTACAGAACCCGCAGCAGATCGCGACCATCTTCCAGACCTATGGTCTGGAGGTGAAAAACGGCTCGGTCGTGGCCACGCAGACGTTTGATCTGGGCAACGGCCTCAAGATCAATTTTGCGGCGGAGCTCTCTGATCTCCGGCTGGAACACCGCATCAGCGGCTGGGGCGAGGCCTATGTGGCGGTGGTGGGCAACTGCTCCGTCAGCAGCACGGCCAGCATGGACGTGGTGAAAGGCGCGCTCGGCACAAAAAGCATCAATATCGGCACCGTGCCGGTCATGGGTATCGGCAAGGTGAGCCTCTCGCTGGATATGCAGCTGGACGGCAAGGCGGTGTTCACCTACGCCGGCAACTTCCGGGCAGGTCTGCAGCTGCAAAACGGCAAGGTGGCGCTGGTCAAGAATTTTACCAAAACAAACTTTTCCAGCGATATCGAGGCCAACGCCAAAATTGGCGTAAAAGCCGACGTCGCGGTCGATATCATCGTCGCCAGGGCCGACGTCTGGGCCACCACGGGCCTGAACGCCACCTACAACTCCCATACATACGGCAGCGGTTCGCCGGGCACGTGCGCCACGCTCAACGGCTGGTGGTACGTCACGGTGGGAGCCAGCGGCACCATTGGCATCGACCCGTTCTCCAAAACCGCCACCACCACAAACGACATCTACAACAAAAACAACAGCCCGGTGCGCCTTTCCTTCCACTGGGAGGATGGCAGGCAGGTCTATGCCTGCACGCGCGGCGCACAGGCGGCCGAGGCAACGGTAAAATACTATACCCCCAGTGATTCCCGCTACGGCACAAGCTCCTACCGCGGGGCCTCGGCCACCGGGCAGGGCAGCGACGGCCAGCCCTACGTCCTCTATGAGACGAAAAAGAACGAGACCGACCGCACCGTGGCCATCACCAAGTATAACGGCAACGCCGCGGCCCTCTCCATCCCCGCCACATTGGACGGGTACACCGTGGTGGAGATCGGGAATTATGCGTTCCGCGGCAATAAGAATCTGCGGACAGTGGTGATACCGGACACGGTGAAAACATTGGGCTATGGCGCTTTTGGGGATTGTACAAACCTGACGACGGTGTATATCCCCAAGGATGTGGGATCGGTTTCCAATCCAGGGCCGTTTGCCGGCTGCAGTGCACTGCGGAACGTGACCTTTGCTGCCGGGACGACGGTGATAGGGAAGGGATTGTTTTGGGGCAGCGGGTTGACGT
>CANRBN010000172.1 GCA_947628865.1 uncultured Gemmiger sp. | reverse complement strand
CCGCTTTGGCAAACGCGTACAGCCCGATGGGAAATTTGACGGTCTTGAGCCAGGGCGAAAGGTTTTTCTCGGTCTTGAGCACGGCGTCGTACGCGAGGATGCGGACGGTGTTCGCCGAGGTTCGCGTCGGCTTTTCGGCCCAAAACTGCCCCATCAGGGTGCGGGCGCCGTCCGCCTCGGTGTACCATGTGAGCCTGTCGCCGGCGGCGATGCGCTCGCCGCCCGCGTACAGCTCGACCGCGAGCTCGGCAGCGCCGACGGTGCCGGGCGCGAGCTCGGTGTCGCCGTTCGTGCACATGGTGCAGGCGAGGCTCCGGATGGCGCCGTCCTGCGGGCCCGCCGTGAGGGAGCTGCCGTCCGCAAGGATCAGAATGTTTTTGTACATACCGGCACCTCAACATTCGATGATATCGAACTTCATATCGTGCCACACGCCCCGGCGCGCATGGTGCCACGCGACGCTGTAGCCGCTCATATAGGCCGTGGTCGTGCGCAGGGCGCCGGCCCCGCCCGGCGCGGGATAGGTAAAGGCGAACGTGCCCCTGCCGGCGAACAGGCCGGTCAGATACCGGTACTCCTCCTCGGTCAGCTGCGCGTAGGCAAACGACCATTTGCCGACCTTTTCGCGCACGATGCAGCGGTGCATGAAGCCGGTCTCGTCGCGCCCCGTGTCGGGGCCGTCGAGATCCTCAAAGCGCACCTGCTGGTCGGCGTCGGGCGCATAGAGGGGGCGCCCGTCCACAAGGTAAAATTCCGCAAAGGCTCTCATCCTGCAACACTCCCTCTGATCACGTCCATGCGGCTTTGGTAGCGGGCCAGGGCGCGGCCGATGGTCTCGTCGCCGATGCGCACCGTGCCGTCCTGCTCGCGGATGGCGTTCACGACCGACGCAAAGCCCGCCATCATCGCGTCGATGTACGGCTCCAGCTCCACGCGCACGGCCTCCTGGATGGTGGTGAGCGGCGCCTCGACGTTGGTGCCGTGGCGCTGGTCGCCCAAAACGGCCAGGAACTCCCGGTTGGCGGGGATGACGGCGCCCTGCGCGAGATAGGGGATGTTCGGCAGGCTGACGTGCGGCACCTGGAAGCCCAGCTCCGCGCCGCCGATGCCCGGCACCCACGAGGGCACCCGGAAATGCAGGCTGTTGAGGCCGTCGGCGATGAGGTTGATGCCCCCGGCCACGCCGTTGATGAGGCGGTTGATGAAGCCGATGATGCCGTTGACGGCGCCGCGCACGACCCCGGAGATACCGCTCCAGATGCTCGCAAGGGTGTTTTGCAGGCCGGTGAACGCCTGCCCGGCGCCGGTGCAGACGGCGTCCCACGCCTCGGAAAAGCTCCCGCGCATGCCGCCGAGGAACGCGCTGACCCGCCCCCATGCGCCGACAAGGCCGTTGCGCAGGCCGTCGATGATGCGCGCACCCCAGTCGGCGGCGACGGTGCTGAAGCTCTCGATGCCGAACGCATCGCAGACGCCGCCGAGGAACGGCGCGAAGATGTTCTCCGCGATCCAGCTGCCGATGCCCGCCATCGCGCTCAGGATGCCGGCGAGGATGCCGGCGATGAGCTGTCCGCCGGAGCGGGGCCAGGCCTCGTCGCCGCAGATGGCGGCAAAGCCCTCGAGGAAGCGCTCTCTGAGCCAGGAGAACGGCTCGTCCAGCAGCCCGAGCATGAACTCCACCGCGCCCGCGGCCGCCTGCCCCAGCAGCGTGCCGAGGGACTGCGCCAGCCCCGCCCAGTCCAGCTTTTGGAAAAACCGCCCGATGCCCTCGCCGACCGTGGCCGGATCGAGGCTCGCGATGGAATCCGCCAGCGTGTAAAAGACCGTCTGCGCGAACAAGCCGATCTTTTCGGCCAGCTGCGCGTAATCGAGGTTCTCAAAAAAGGCGCCGACCGTGCGCACAAGGATGCTCAGCTTGCCGCACAAGACGACGGCGAGATCGGCGGGGTCGATGGCGGCGAGCAGGCCGTTGAACGCTTCGGCGAGCCTTGCGCCCAGCCCGTTCCACTGGTTGGGGCCGAGCATGCGCCCGGCGCCGTCGGCCAGCGCCCGGCCATTCTCCTCCCACGGGGCGCCGGTGATGAAGCCGCTGAGCAGCGCCAGCGCGTGCTGCACCCTCGTGCCCAGCTCCTCGCCGAACGCGCGGGCATCCCAGCCCTTGAGCAGGCTGCTCATCTTTTCGGCCAGGAGCTGGCCGGCCTTTTTCCATTCGCCGCCCTCGATGGCGGCCAGCACGCGGTCAAGGAAGGGCGACTTGGCCACCCAGTCGCGCGCCTCGGCGGCGTCGCTGCCGCCAGCGCCGCCCCCGCCCGCGCCGCCGCCCGCCCGCGGGGCCTCGAGACGGTTGATCTCGTCAAAATCGGCCAGGCTGCGCGCGGCCTCCCGCGTCCTTTTGGCGGTGCCGCCCGCCGCCTTGCCCACGTCGGCCACCGCCGACGCGGCGCCCTTGACCGTTTTGCCGGTCAAAAAGGCGAACAGCCGCCCCGCGTAGGCCAGCACCGTGGCAAGGCCGTTCGCGAGCGCCGCCAACGCCGGCGCCGCCGCCTGCGCGATGACCGACGCCATCTGCCCAAAGCCCTCCCTGAGGTGGCCGATGGCCGCTTGCAGCCCGCGCACGCCGGCGGCGGCAGACGCGAGCGCCGGCTCCAGCGGGGCGAACGCGGCGGCGATGCCCGCGCGGATGCGGGCAAGCTGCCGCTCCATATCGCCGAAAACACCGGCCGCCTTGGGCCGCGTTCCCGTTTTCTGCGCGGCGGCATCCGCTGTCCGCTTTGTGCCGGACGCCTTTTCTGCGGCGCCGGCGCGCTCGATGCGGGTGCCGGTCTCCAAAATTTTGTCGGTCGACCTTGCGACCGCCTGTGTGAACGCTTTGAGGGTGTTTTGCATCGTGACCGTCTGCTGTGCCAGCCGCGCGCTGGCCGCTTGTTCGTCAAACCGGATGTCCGGCACGGTTTTTTTGCCCAACTCGTTTCCTCCTTTCAAGGTATGGCCCCCCGCCGGGGCCCGCCGGCCTCAGCCGTCCAGCAGGGCCAACAGGCGGGCGCGCTCGGCCCGGTCGTCGGCGCCGTCCCCGGGGTCGGCGGGGCGGGGGCTCAGGTCGATCTGCGCGCGGTTGGCGCGGTAGTAGTCCTGCTCCCAGGGCTCCAGCTTTTTGCCGCGGCGCAGCTTGTCCCGGATGGAGACGACGGTGCAGAGCGGCCCGTCGCCGATGGCGTCGAAAAACGCGAGAAAGCTCCACCAGTGCAGGTAGGGCAGGCTGCGCACATCGCGCCCCGCCGCCCGGTCGACGCCCGCGGCGATGAGCGGGGCATCCTGCTGCCAGTCCAAGAGGCGCGCGGCGGGGCGGGCCGTCCTTTCCGGCCCGGCGCGGCCCGCGGCGATGAAATCCGCCAAAAAGCGCATGGCGTCGGCATGGAGGGCCGGCGGCAGCGCGGCAAAGTCCGGGTAAAACAGGCACAGGGCCACATACCAGCGGCCCGCCTCGTCCAGGTCGGCGCCCTCGGCGCCCGTGAGCCAGGCGATGACGGTGAGCACATCGCGGTAGTCGCTGTGGATGGCGTACTCGGCGCCGCCCAGCACCGCCGCGCGCGGCAGGGCCCAGAGGTCGGGCGTCACGGCGCGGGCGCGGCGGCGAGCCGGGCGCGGACGGCGGTGGGCGCGGGCCTGTGCGTCCTTGGCGCGGTGTGCCTCATTTTGTGGGGCGTCATGAC
>CANRBN010000171.1 GCA_947628865.1 uncultured Gemmiger sp. | reverse complement strand
GCCCTGCGCGGGCAGGAGCGGGTGTTCCATCTGGCCGCGCTCATCGCCATCCCGTTCAGCTACCACTCGCCGGACAGCTACGTCGATACCAACATCAAGGGCACGCTCAACGTGCTCAACGCCGCGCGCGAGCTCGGCACCGCCCGCGTGCTCGTCACCTCCACGAGCGAGGTCTACGGCACCGCGCAGTATGTGCCCATCGACGAAAAGCATCCATACCAGGGCCAGAGCCCCTATTCCGCCACCAAGATCGGCGCCGACCGCCTGGCCGAGAGCTTTTACCGCAGCTTCGATCTGCCCGTCTCCATCGTGCGCCCGTTCAACACCTACGGCCCGCGCCAGTCCGGGCGCGCCATCATCCCCACCATCATCACCCAGCTGCTGGCCGGCCAAAAGCAGATCCGCCTCGGCAGCCTGACCCCCACGCGGGACTTCAACTACGTCAAGGACACCGTCGCCGGCTTTATGGCCATCGCCGACTGTGACGCGGCCGTCGGGCAGGAGCTCAACATCGCCACCGGGCAGGAGCATTCCATCGGCGACCTCGCGCGCGAGCTCATCGCCCAGATCGACCCGGAGGCCGAGATCGTCTGCGAGGCCGCGCGCCTGCGCCCCGAAAAGAGCGAGGTCAACCGCCTGCTGGGCGATGCCACCAGGCTGCGCACCCTCACGGGCTGGGCGCCGCGCTACACCTTTGCCCAGGGCCTCGCCGAGACCATCGCGTTCCTGCGCGAGAATCTTGATTCCTACAAGGTCGGAAAATACATTTTGTAATTTTTTGCATGGATAAACAAAACGTACAATCCGCTGCGCGCCGCACGGCGCACCGGGGCCCCGCCTTGCGGTGGGGCCTTGCGGTGTTGGCGGCGCTGGCGGCGGGCGTGGCGCTGAGCTATTGCTGGCGGGTGTTCTTTTATCTCGATGACCGCTGGCCGGCGTGGGCCGTCACGCTGGGGTGCGTGGGATCCTGCCTTGCCGCCGTGGGCGCCGCGGCGCTTGTGCGCTTTGCCGTCAGGGGCTTTGCCGCGCGCGGGGCGGTGTGCATCGCGCTGTGCGGGCTGCTCTTCGTCTTTGCCGACCCGCCCCTCCAGCCGCCCGACGAGGGCACGCATTATCTGCGCACCTACGCCATTTCGCAGGGGCGCTTTGACTTTGACGCCCAGCGCGGCTACCCGGCGGACGTGGCGGCGCTCCTCGAGGCGTTCCCCGGCGCGTGGGTCAACGCGCACACCTCGGTGGGCATCGGCACCGACCCCATCACCGGCGCCGAGCGCGGCTATGATACCGCCGGCTACGCGCTCAAGCAGTACGGCGACGACGGCCCGGTGCTGGGCATCGCCGACAGCTTCGATACCTATTTCGCCCTGCGCGGCGCCGGTACCGCGCGCGCCGTGACCGAGCCGCTGAGCTTCCTCATCCTGCCGTTTTTGCCCGGCGCGCTGGGCATGGCGCTGGCCCGGCTGGCGGGGCTGGGCGCGCTTGGCTGCCTGTACGCCGGGCGCATCGGCAACCTGCTGGCCTACGCGGCGCTGTGCTGGCTGGCGCTCAGGAACGCGCAGCGCTGCCGGCCCCTGCTGCTCGGCGTGATGCTGCTGCCGCTCTCGCTCTACATGGCGGCGAGCCTGAGCTACGACGCCACGCTGCTCGGCGGGTACTACCTGCTCACGGCGCTGCTCACCCGCCGGCAATGGAGCGCCCGCACGGCGCTTTTGTACGGCGCGGTGTGCGTGTACGTCAACATCGGCAAGCCCTACCTCAACCTGCTGTGGGCCGTGCTGCTGCTCGCGGCACCGGCGGGCCCGCAGCCCCACGCGGCCCGGTGGCGCCGGCGTCTGCTGGCGGCGGGCGCCGCGGCGGTGGCCGCCCTGGCCGTGACCGCCTTTGTCGAGTGGTACGGCAGCCCGCTGTTGAGCCCTTTCTGCCGCAACTACCCGGCGTTCATCCCGCGCCAGGGCGGCGAGGCGGTGGACGGCGGCGCCCAGCTCGGCTTTATTTTGGCAAACCCGCTGCGTTTTGTGGCGGCGGCGCTGGGCACACTGTATGAGAACGAGTTTTTTGTTGGCCGGCTCGGCTTGTTCGGCGCGCTGGATCTGCCGGTGCCGCTTTTGAGCCTGACCGGCCCGCTGGCGCTGGCCGCGGCGGCGCTGCTCTCGGCGGGCCCGGAGCAGGGCCTCGGGCGGCGGCGCACGGCGGCCTTGGGCGTGTTCGGGCTCGTCTATGCGGCGGGCGCCATGACGGCGATGTACATCACCTACACGCCGGTCGGCATGGTGCGCATCGTCGGGCTGCAGGCGCGGTATTTCCTGCCGGTGTTCCTCGCGCTGGGCTTCGGCGCGGCGGCTGCGCTGCGCCGCGCGCTGCGCCCGGCCCTGCCCGCACAGCGGGCCGAGGCGCTGGCCCTGCCGTTCTTCGGCGGGTACGCCGCGCTGGGCGCGCTGCTGTTGTTCCAGCACTATTTCGTCGGCCCGTTTTACACCGTCCCGGTGTGAGCCGGCGCAAATCTTTCGAAAGGGGGCGCGCACCGTGGCACTGTTCAGCGGTTTGCTGGTCTTGGCGCTGGTGTGCGCCTTTTCTCTGTGCGTCGCGGCCCTTGCCGGGTGGGACGCCGCCCTGCTGCCGCTGCCCACGCTGGCGGCGGCGGTCGTGCTGCTGGCCGTGGCAGGATGCCTAGGCGTGCTCGCGCCGGGGCTGTGGCTCGTGCTGGGCCTGCTGCTTTTGGGCAGCGTGTACGCCGGCGTGCGGGCCGGGCGCGCGGCGTGCGGGCAGGCGGCGGCCAGCCCGGCTTTTTTGCTGTTTGCGGCGGGCAGCGCTTTCTTTTGGGTGCTGTTTGCCGTCCAGCAGCCGATGTTCACCCAGTGGGATGAGTTCACCGCCTGGGGCGCCGCCGACAAGCTCGTCAAGGTGATGGATGCGCTCTATGTGGCGCAGCCGTACAGCCTGTCGGCAAGCCATACGTTCCCCGCGGTCAGCCTTGTGTGCTATCTGTTCTCGGCCTTTTCCCCCGCGTTCTGCGAGTGGGCGTGCTTTGCGGCGCTCGACACCCTGCTGCTCGCGGGCGCGGCGGCTGCGGCGGCCAACACCCGCCGGGGCCGCTGGCCGTACGGCGTGCTCGTGTTCGCCGCCGTCGCGCTGCTGCCGCTTTTGTTCCAGACGCTGCCCGCCGGCGTCCTCAGCACCGCGTATCTGGGCGCCATGGCCGATGTGCCGATGGGCTTTGTCTTCGGCGGCGCGCTGTGCGTGTACTACGCGGCGCCCCGGCGGCGCGCCGGGCTGTGCCTCGCGCTGGCGCCGCTGGCGCTGCTGGCCCTCTGTAAAGACATCGCGTTCGCCTACGGCCTCATCGCCGCGTTCCTCATCGCGCTGGACTGCCTTGTCTGCCCGGCGCGCGAGCGCCCGGTCGGGCGTGCCGTGCTCGGCGCGCTGGGGGCCTTTGTGGCCGCCGCCGCGCCGGTGGCGGCGGCGTTCCTCGGCTGGAACCGCTATGTGGCCGTTGCCGACCGCGCCGCGCAGGCCGGCGGCAGCGTGGGCAGCGCGGGGCTCAGCTACGGGGCGGTGCTGCTGGGCGGCGTGCGCCAGCTGCTCGGCCTTGGCCGGGAGGAACAGTTCGCCCGCCTGATGGAGCTGATGGCCGGCGCGTTCGTGGGCCGCCGCGTCTGGCTGGCCGGCGGCGGCGCGGCGGCGGCGCCCAGCTCGGCTTTATTTTGGCAAACCCGTTGGGTTTTGTGGCGGCGG
>CANRBN010000170.1 GCA_947628865.1 uncultured Gemmiger sp. | reverse complement strand
GGCGCCAACCGCATCTTCACCTGCGCCACGTTCCCGCTGTTCACCGCCGGCCTGACCGCCTTTGACAAGGCCTACAAGGAGGGCGTGCTCAGCTGTGTGCTGGGCACTGACCTGACCTACCGCACCCCCGCGCTGCTCGAACGCCCGTGGTACTGCGATGTCGATCTGTCCAAATACACCGCCTACTTCATCGCCGCCATCAACCACGACATGAGCGTCTCCAGCATCATCGACCCCATCACCAAGATCGAAGCGCTGCTGCGCCAGCACGGCCTGCGCATCGGCTCCAAGCGCTGAACGCCACCACGCGCCGGCCCGCGCGGGCCGGGGCTTTTGCGCGCCGGTTTGCAAACAGCCGCCGTTCGGACTATAATGGGGTAAAGAGAAAACAGGAGTTGGTATCATGCAGCCCATCGAACAACTGCGCGCCATGGTGGCGGGCAAAAAGGTCGCGCTCATCGGCGCCGGCGTCAGCCACAAGCCCTGCATCGGGCTGCTCGCGTCCCTTGGCGCCGAGCTCACGCTGTGCGACCGCAAGGAAAAGCTCGAGGATTTCGGCGACTATGCCGCCACCCTCACCCGCCTGGGCGTGCGCCTCAGCCTCGGCGAGCACTACACCGACGGCTTCGCCGGGCAGGACATCATCCTGCGCACGCCGGGGTATGAGTATTTCCAGCCCACCCTGCAGGCCGCCAGGGCCGCCGGCGCCCTCGTCACCAGTGAGGTCGAGCTCTTTTTCGAGCTCTGCCCCTGCGAGATCGTCGCCGTGACCGGCTCCGACGGCAAGACCACCACCACCACCCTCATCGCCGAGATGTTCAAGGCCGCGGGGCGGCGGGTGTTTTTGGGCGGCAACATCGGCGCCGCGCTGCTGCCCATGCTCGCCGAGGTCAGGGCGGAGGACGTCGCCGTGGCGGAGCTTTCCAGCTTCCAGCTCATCAGCATGCGGCGCAGCCCCACCGTGGCCGTGGTCACGAACGTCACCCCCAACCATCTCGACCACCACAAGGACATGCAGGAATACATCGACGCCAAGCGCAATATCCTGCTCTGGCAGACCCCGCCCTGCCGCGCCGTGCTGGGGTATGAGAACGAGATCAGCCGCGCGATGCGCGCCGACTGCAGGGGCGAGCAGGTCTGGTTCACCCGCCTGCGCGCGACCGACAACGGCGCATTCCTGCGTGCGAGCGACGATACCCTCTGCTATGCCGACGCCGGCACCGTCACGCCGGTGCTGCCGCGCTCGGAGGTCAAGCTGCGCGGGCTGCACAACGTCGAGAACCTGCTCGCCGCCATCGCCGCCGTCTGGGGCCGTGTGCCCGTCGCGGCCATGCGGCAGGTGGGCGGCAGCTTTACCGGCGTCGAGCACCGCATCGAGCCGGTGCGCCTTCTGGACGGCGTGCAGTATTATAACGATTCCATCGCCTCCAGCCCCACGCGCACCATCGCCGGGCTGCGCAGCTTTGAGCAGAAGATCATCCTCATCGCCGGCGGGTATGACAAAAAGATCCCCTACGCGCCGCTGGCGCCGGAGCTCGTCGCGCACGTCAAGACGCTGGTGCTCATGGGCCAGACCGGCCCCATCATCGAGGCGGCGCTGCGCGCCGACCCCGGCTTTGCCGGCTGCGGCATGACCGTGCTGCACGCCGATACCATGCAGCAGGCGGTCGAGAAGGCCCGCGCCGCCGCCAGGCCGGGCGATATCGTCAGCCTCTCGCCGGCCTCGGCCAGCTTTGATATGTACCCGAACTTTGAGGTGCGCGGGCGGGATTACAAGCGCATCGTCAACGCCCTGCCATGATCCGCGCCGTCGGGACCGAGGCCGACAGGGCCGCCTTTGCCGCCGCGCTCGCGTGCGGG
Source organism: uncultured Gemmiger sp. (assembly GCA_947628865.1). GTDB lineage: Bacteria > Bacillota > Clostridia > Oscillospirales > Ruminococcaceae > Gemmiger. The sequence goes on along the minus strand of CANRBN010000170.1, from coordinate 1,876 downwards.
CCGGGCTGGCGCGCGCTGCCCGGGCGCGACCTCGCGCTCTGGGCCGGCAACCCCGGCGCGCCTGTCAAGCTCTTCCTCTTGACAGGGCAGAGCGGCGCCCCCGCCGCGCTGGACATCTGCGGGAACGTCGCTTTGCTCTGCGGCACATTGGATGCCGCCCGCTGCGAGGAGCTGGCCGCTTTCCTGCGCTTTACCGGCACGCAAAAGCTGCGCACGCCCGCCCCGCTGGCCCCATGGGCCGCGGCGGAGATCGAGCCGCTTTACAGCTGCGCGCTGCCGGCCGGCGCCCGCCTGCCCGCGCGCGCCCTGCGCCCGGACGTCACGCTTGACACGGCGCCGCCGGCGGGCGAGGTGGCCGCGCTGCTCTTTCCAAAGGCGCCCGCGCAGCGGGATGCCTGGTACGTCACCGCCAACGCCATCCGCAACCACGGCCTTGGCGGCGTCTGGCTGCTGCGGGGCAGGGACGGCGAGCCCTTGAGCACCGTCTCCGTCACACGATACGGCGGCGAGGCGTGGCTCCAGACGGGCTATACCGCCCCCGCCGCCCGCGGGCAGGGCCTGTTCGCGGCCCTCATCACCGCCGTCGCCAATGCGTTGGCCGCGCAGGGGTACACCGTCGGGCTGGACTGCGCAGCGCCCCTGCGCGGGATGTATGAGCGGCTTGGATTTACACAAAACGGCATAATTCATCAGTATAGTACAAATCGTATAGAATAAGGGCGCCGGGGATCTTCCTCGCGGGCGGGTACGCACCGTCGGCCCGTGGGCGCCCCGCGACAAGGAAAGGAACACGATGCTTTCAGACTTTTACGACCTCCAGCCCCGCGTGCTGGCGCTGGACGAGCAGGCCATGGCGCTCTGCCGCGCGCCGTTTGCCCGCGTCGAGGCCATCCGCGATGACAACCAGCTCAAAATGCTGCGCGCGTTCACCGATGCCGGCGTCGAGGCGCGGCATTTCTGGGGCTCCTCCGGCTACGGCGTCTGGGACGACAGCCGCAACAAGCTCGAGGAGGTCTTTGCCCGTGCCCTTGGCGCCGAGGCCGCGCTCGTGCGCCCGCAGTTCATGAGCGGAACGCACACGCTGGCGGTGGCGCTGTTCGGCCTGCTGCGCCCCGGCGATACGCTGCTCGCCGCCACGGGCCGCCCGTACGATACGCTCGAGGGCGTCATCGGGCTCGGCCAGGCGGGGCAGGGCAGGGGCACGCTGCGGGAGTTCGGCGTTTTATACGATGAAGCGCCGCTTTTGCGGGACGATACCCCCGACTATGCCGCCATCGCGCAGAAGGCGAAAGCGGCCCGGGTCGTGCACATCCAGCGCAGCCGCGGCTACAGCCAGCGCAACGCCTTTGACCTTTCGACCATCCAGAGGGTGGCCGATACCGCCCGCGCCGCCAACCCGGAGGCCGTCATTTTTGTCGACAACTGCTACGGGGAGTTCACGCAAACCGCCGAGCCGCTCGCCGCGGGGGCCGACCTCATCGCCGGCAGCCTCATCAAAAACCCCGGCGGCGGCATCGCCTCGACGGGCGGGTACATCGCGGGCCGGGCCGACCTTGTCGAGCTGTGCGCGCACCGCTTCACGGCGCCGGGGCTGGGGGCAAATCTTGGCTGCACGCAGAACGCGCTGCGCGAGATGTTTTTGGGCCTCTACTACGCGCCCGGCGTCGTGGCCGAGGCGCTCAAGACCGCCGTCTATGCCCAATGCCTTTTGGAGCTCTGCGGCAGGGCCCCCATCCCGCGCTATACCGACGACCACAACGACATCGTCACCTGCTTTGACGCGGGCAGCGCCGCGGCCTTGCAGGGCTTTTGCGCCGGCATCCAGCACGCCAGCCCCATCGACAGCATGGTCACGCCGGAGCCCGCCGACGAGCCC
>CANRBN010000169.1 GCA_947628865.1 uncultured Gemmiger sp. | reverse complement strand
AAATTGCGAGCGATTTTTCCTTTTTTTCTGCACGAGGTATCATCGGGATGAAATGGATCTTCAAGTACATGGCGCCCTACCGCGCGGCCATCGCGCTGGGCATGCTCATCAAGCTGGCGGCCACGATGGCGGAGCTGCTGCTGCCGTACATCCTTGAGCACATCATCGACGTGGAGGTGCCCACCGGGCAGCTGGGCCTCATCTTTTTGTGGGGCGCGCTGATGATCGGCATGGCGGTGGCGGCGCGGCAGCTCAACGTATCGGCCAACTGCCGCGCGGTGGAGAACGCGCACAATGTCTCGTACAACATGCGGCAGGATCTGTTCGTCAAGACCGCGAACCTTTCCGGCGCACAGTTCGACGCCTGCGGCCTGCCGAGCCTGATCAGCCGCATGACGAGCGACAGCTACAACGTGCAGTCCTGCGTGCAGAGCCTGCAGACCATCTGCATCCGCGCGCCCATCATGCTGGTGGGCGGCATCTGCATCACGCTCACGATGGACGCCGTGCTGGCCGCCATTTTGTGCGCCATGCTGCCCATTTTGCTGGCCGTGGTGCTGGGTGTGTCGCGCTATGGCATCCCGCTGTACAACAAGGTGCAGGAGGCCCTTGATGACGTGGTGCGCGTGATGCGCGAGAACATCACCGGCATCCGCGTGGTCAAGGCGCTCTCGAAGGAGGATTACGAGCGCCGCCGCTTTGCCGGCTGCAACGACGCGATGGCCCGCAGCGATATCAAGGCCAGCACCGTGATGGCGCTGCCGGGGCCGTTCATGCAGCTGTGCCTGAACGTCGGGCTGACGCTGGTGGTGTTCGTGGGGGCGCGGCGCGTCAACGAGGGCGCGATGGCGCCCGGCGTCATCCTCGCCTTTTTGACCTACTTCAACCTCGTTTTGCAGGGCGTGATGGGGCTCAACCGCATCTTTATGATGATCAGCAAGGCGTCGGCCTCGGCCAACCGCATCGGGGCCATCCTGGCGCTGCCGGAGGGCCAGCCCGTGCTGGACGCCGCGCAGGCCAGGCAGCCCGCGGGCGAGGGCTTTATCCGCTTTGAGCATGTGCATTTCAGCTATGGCGCCGCCGGCGCGGCCGGGGCCGCCGCCTTTGACGGCGGCGGGCGGGAGAAGTGCCTGGAGGACATCGATTTCACCCTCAAAAAGGGCGAGAGCCTTGGCATCATCGGGCCGACCGGCTGCGGCAAGACGACCGTCATCAACCTGCTCATGCGCTTTTATGACGCCGACGAGGGCGGCGTGTTCGTGGACGGGCGGGACGTGCGCAGCTACCCGAAAGACGAATTGCACCGCAAATTCGGCGTCGTGTTCCAAAACGACATGGTGTTCAACGACAGCCTGCGCCGCAACATCGATTTTGGCCGCGGGCTTGGCGAGGACGCCGTGCAGCGCGCCGCGCAGGACGCGATGGCGGCGGAGTTCATCGCGCATTTTGAGGACGGGCTCGAGCATATGGCCGACATCAAGGGCGCCAACCTTTCGGGCGGGCAGAAGCAGCGGCTGCTGATCGCCCGCGCGCTGGCGGCAAAGCCGGAGATCCTGATCCTGGACGACGCCTCCTCGGCGCTCGATTACGGCACCGACGCCGCGCTGCGCAAGGCCATCCTTGCCGGGTACGCGGGCACGACCACCATCATGGTCGCGCAGCGGGTGAGCTCGGTGATGAACATGACGAACATCCTTGTGATGGACGACGGGCGCTGCATCGGCTACGGCAGCCACGAGCATCTGCTCGCCGCCTGCCCCGCCTACAGGGAGATCTTTGAGACACAGATGGGCGCGCTTGCCTGAAAGGAGGGATCACCATGCCGGGAAAGGGAGACCGCGGCGGCAAAAAGGAGAAGCCGCGCGACGCCAAAGGCACGCTTTTGCGCATCCTGCGCTATCTTGACCGCCACAAGTGGGCGGTGCTGGCGCTGACGCTGTGCGCCTTTTTGAGCAATTTCGGCAACCTGCTGGGCCCCAGCTTTGCCGGGCAGGCCATCGCCGCGGCGGAGGCCGGCAGGGGCCGCGTGGATTTTGACACGGTGTTCTTTTACGGGCGCTGCATGCTGGCGGCCTATGTGGCGAGCAGCCTGCTGGGATTTCTCGTCAGCATGGGCATGATGCGTGTGAGCCGCCATGTGGCGCAGCAGATGCGCCGCGACGTGTTCGACAAGCTGATGACGCTGCCCGTCGGCTTTTTTGACCGCAACCAGGCCGGCGACATCATCAGCCGCGTGAGCTATGACATCGACGTGGTCAGCGTCAGCCTGGCGACCGATGTGGTGCAGATCATCACGAGCGTGGTGACGGTGGTGGGCAGCTTTTTGATGATGTGCGCCATCTCGCTGCCGCTCGTGGTGTGCATGGTGTTCACCATCCCGCTGGCCATCCTGTACACGCGCTGGATGGGCCGCAGGACCCGCCCCATGTACGCCAAACGCAGCGCCGCCTACGGCGCCATGAACGGCTTTGCCGAGGAGATGTTCACCGGCCAGAAGACCATCCTGGCCTACGCGTATGAGGACGGCGTGTGCGAGGAGTTCTCCGCCATCAACCACGCCGCCGCCGACGCCTACCGCGACGCCGACACCCTGGGCATGACGATGGGCCCGACCATCGGCTTCATCAACAATTTCGGGCTGGCGCTCATCGGGCTGGTGGGGGCGGTGTTCTACCTGTTCGGCATCGTGGGGCTGGGGCAGATCTCCAGCTTTGTGCTGTACAGCCGCAAGTTTTCCGGCCCCATCAACGAGATCGCCAACATCATCAACGAGATCTACTCGGCGCTGGCGGCGGCGGAGCGGGTGTTCCGCCTGCTGGACGAGCCGGAGGAGGTCAAGGACATCTACGGCGCGAAAGAGCTTGTGAAGGCCGCGGGCGACGTGGAGATGGACGGCGTGGCCTTTGGCTATGTGCCGGGCAGGCCCATCCTGCACGACCTGGACCTCAAGGCCCATCCGGGGCAGACGGTGGCCATCGTGGGCCCGACCGGCGCCGGCAAGACGACCATCATCAACCTGCTCATGCGCTTTTACGATGTGGACAGCGGCGCCATCCGCGTGGACGGGCAGGAGATCCGCACGCTGACGCGGCAGAGCCTGCGCCGCGCCTACGCCATGGTCCTGCAGGACACCTGGGTGTTCCGCGGCACCATCTTTGACAACATCGCCTACGGCAAGGAGGGCGCCACGATGGAGGAGGTCGTCGCCGCCGCCAAGGCCGCGCGCATCCACGGCTACATCATGCGCCTGCCGGACGGCTACGAGACGGTCATCAGCGAGGACGGCGGCAACATCAGCAAGGGGCAAAAGCAGCTTTTGACCATCGCGCGCGCCATGCTGTACAACACCCAGATGCTGATCCTGGACGAGGCGACGAGCAACGTCGACACCAGCACCGAGCGGCAGGTGCAGCAGGCGATGCGCCGGCTGATGACCGGCAAGACCTGCTTTGTCATCGCGCACCGGCTCTCGACCATCCAGAACGCCGACAACATCCTGGTCGTCGACCACGGCGACGTGGTCGAGCAGGGCACGCACGAGGCCCTGATGGCGCAAAAAGGGTTCTATTACCGGCTCTATGCCTCGCAGTTCGCTTGAAACAGCGCCACAGCGTGTCGAGAAACTCGACACGCTGCAAAAGAGGGGCTCGGCTACGCTGGCTGCGCCAGACCGCCTGCGCCCCTCTCTTGGACACACCCCGTCGCAAAAAATGCCGTTCTCATGCCTAAAGGCGACTCGAACGGCAT
>CANRBN010000168.1 GCA_947628865.1 uncultured Gemmiger sp. | reverse complement strand
CAAGACCGAGAAAAACCTTTCGCCCTGGCTCAAGACCGTCAAATTTCCCATCGGGCTGTACGCGTTTGCCAAAGCGGTGTGCGCGCAGTGCGGGCTGGAGCTCGCCAACGCCGACCTGCCCAACGCGAGCTATCCGATACGCCCCTTTTACGCCGACGACCTGACCGCCCGGCAGCTGCTCGCCTGGGTGGGGCAGGCGTGCGGGCGGTTCTGCCGCGCGACGCCGGACGGCAAGCTCGAATTTGCCTGGTACACCCCGCCCGACTGGCGGCACAGCGTCGGCGCCGGCGAGGACGGGCTCATGCTGGTGCGGCTCTCGGGCGATACCCTGCGTGTACAGGACGGCGCGCCGCCGGACGACGGGCCGGAGCTCTACCGCCTGCCGTTCCGGCAGACGTGGTATTATCAGGATTCGCTTTCGTTTGAGGAATACGAGACGGCGCCGCTCGACAAGGTCGAGATCCGCCAGAGCGAGAGCGATGTGGGCGTCATCTACCCGGCGGACGCCGCCGGCACCAATGCGCTTGTGATCTCCGGCAACCTCCTGCTCACGACCGACACCGACGCGGATCTGCGCCCCGTGGCGCGGACGCTGTACGAGCAGCTCAGGGACATCGCCTACACGCCCTGCCGCGTCACCGTGCCGGCGGAAAGCGGCCTGCGCGCCGGCATGGCGGCGTGGGTGACCGACCGCCGTGACCGCACGTTTTTGACCTACATCATGCAGAGCACGGTCTCGGGCGGCAGGGTGACGCTCGAGAGCACCGGCAGCGCGCGGCGCGATGCCGCCGCGGCGGTCAACCGGCAGGTACGGAAAAACCTGCGCGGCAAGCTGCTGGAGCTCGAGACCGGCGTGGACGGGCTGCGGGCCAGGGCGAGCGAGCTCTCCGGGGACTACGCCGAGCTGAGCCTGACCGTGGAGGGGCTCTCGAGCACCGTCGAAGCCAACAAAAAGGAGACCGACGAGCAGCTCGGCACGGTCGAAAGCCAGCTGCGCGGCGAGATCCAACAAAGCGCCGAAAGCGTCACGAGCACGCTCACAAGGGACGTGGAGACGAAGCTCGGCGATTATTCCACGACCGAGCAGATGCGGTCGGCCATCGAGCAGAGCGCCGCGGGCATCCGGCAGACGGTATCGGAAACGTACTCGACCAAAACCGAGACCGACAAGGTCAAGAGCGAGGCGGCTGCCGACGCCGCGGCCAAGGCCGACGCTGCGCGGGATGCGGCCAACGGGGCCACCGACGGGAAGCTCAAGAGCTACCCCACCACAACACAGATGCGGTCGGCCATCGAGCAGACGGCGAAGAGCATCACGCTTTCGGTCACGAACGGGGCGGGCAGCAGCGCGCTCGTGCTGAAGGCCGGCGAGACCGAGCTTTCCAGCGCAACGATCACCTTTACGGGGCTCGTCGATTTCGTGAGCAAAACCGACCTGTCGACGGCGGGCGGGACGACCATCAACGGCGCGAACATCCAGACGGGCACCGTCACGGCGTCACATCTCAGCCTCAGCGACCTGTCCGACACAAAGGCCACGCTGGGCGGCTGGAGCCTGAGCGCGACGCGCATCCTTTCCAGCGCCGGCCTGCGCATGGGCGGTGGGGAGGCCGGCGTGATGCTGATCAACGAGGCGGACATGCCGTTTCTGTACGCGCAGGACGCGAGCGGCAGGCAGACCTTTGCCATCGACCGCGCCGGCAACGCGACCTTTGCCGGGACCTTGAGCGGCGCGACCGGATCCTTCAGCGGTACGGTGGAGGCCGCGGCGGGGCATATCGGCGGATGGCAGATCACGAGCCAGTCCATCGACAATGGCACGCCCTACACCGGCGCGAAGGATTCCAACGCGACGGGCGTCGGGGGTTACGGCGGCGGCTGGGCGTTCTGGGCCGGCAACGGGCGGTTCAGCGTGCAGCAGGACGGTTCCCTCCACGCCGAGAACGCCGACATCACCGGCACCATCAACGCCACCAACGGCTATTTCGCCGGCACCGTCTACGCCAACAGGATCGCCGTCGGCGGGGACTACGGCTACATCACCGGCGCGCAGATCGGCGGCGCGACCATCACCGGCGGCAACATCGGCAGCGATACGGTTGCAAGGGGAAATCTTGCCGAGAAATATGCGACGAGCGCACAGTTCAACACTTTATCGTCAGACGTTGCAACAATACGAAATATAACAACAGGCTCGGCAACAGCCAGTGTTTTGTCCGCAAACACATTGGCCGCCGTACAGGCATTTAGATTCAGGGGAACATTGGTTGCGTGGCAGTCTATAACGGATGGCAAAGGGTATTCGCATAAGGTTTTAGTAGCAAGTGAATAAGTGATTGGGAGATGTGCGATATATGAAGAAATTCATTACAGCGACCGACAAACAGTTCGACTGCGACTGGTGCGGCGTGTCCTACATGGGCCAGCTGTTCGCGGCCATTGCCAACAGCGATTTCGCCGAGCTTTTGCAGGTGTTCGGCGATGCGGACGAGACACAGACGCTCACCTTTGACGATGACGGCCAGACGCAGACCTATGAAGGGTATACCGTATTCATCGGGATGCAGTACGACCCGCGCACTGGCTTTATCACGGTAAATCTTGCAAAAGGAGTGTAAGCCATGAATGAAGAGAAGAAAGCGACGCTGCGCGCTGTGCTCCGCACGCTGGACACCGTCCCCGTGTGCGGCATGGAGAATCTGGACAGGCTGCTGGGGTGCATGCAGGTGCTGCGAGCCCTGGCGGAGGAGAGCTCCGGGCAGGAGAAAGAGGTGTGAGCGATGGCGGAAAAATATTATGACAGCACCCTGACGGGCGAAGAGCTGGACGCGGCGCTGCGTGATATCCCCAAAAATGTCGAGCGCAGCGAAACCGCGGCCAAGGCCGCCGAGAGCTGGGCGCAGGGCGGGACGAAAAGCCGCGAGGGCGAGGACACCGACAACGCCGAGTACTGGGCAAAGCAGGCCAAGGCCAGCGGGACGGCGGCAGCCGGCTCGGCCAGCGCGGCGAAAACAAGCGAGAACGCCGCAAAGGCGAGCGCCGACGCGGCCAAGGCATCGCAGACGGCGGCCAAAACGAGCGAGACGAACGCCGCCGCCAGCAAGGATGCGGCGGCAGCGAGCCAAAGCGCGGCGAAGACGAGCGCCGACGCCGCCAAGGCGAGCGAGAACGCCGCCAAGGCGTCGCAGACAGCCGCACAGACGAGCGCGGCCAACGCCAAGGCCAGCGAGACCGCCGCCGCGAAGAGCCAGACGGCAGCGGCGGGCTCGGCCTCGGCGGCAGCGGGCTCCGCCGGCGCGGCGGCGACCTCGGAGCAGAACGCCGCCGACAGCGAGACGGCAGCCGCCGCCAGCAAAGACGCCGCCGCTGCGAGCGCGGCCAATGCAAAAGCCTCGGAGACGAACGCCGCCGCCAGCAAGACGGCGGCGGCAGCGAGCCAAAGCGCGGCGAAGACGAGCGAGAACGCGGCCAAGGCGTCGCAGACGGCGGCGGCAGCGAGCCAGACGGCAGCCGCCGGCAGCGCTACGGAGGCCGCCAGGCAGGCCAACACCGCCAAGAGCTATGCCATCGGGCAGGGCCTTGGCACCGAGCGACCCAACGAGGCCACCGAGAACGCCGAATACTACTACGAGCAGGCCAAGCGCATCTCGGAGGGCTTGCAGGGCGCGCTGCTGCCGATGGGCAGCACGACGTTTGCTTTGCTCAAATCGGTCACGAAGCAGGCCGGGTACATGTACAACGTGACCGATGCCTTTACCACGGACAGCACGTTCAAGGAGGGC
>CANRBN010000167.1 GCA_947628865.1 uncultured Gemmiger sp. | reverse complement strand
GCGCTTCGCGCGGTTGGCCTCCGACATGCGCCTGCGGGCGCGAGCATGTCAGCCGAGGCCGATGGATTTAAAATACCCCATTTTCGACAGTCTGCGGCGGGCGTGAACGCCCGCGCTGCGATATTGCCCAAAACGCGGCGATCGCCCGCTTTGCCGCCGCCATTCTCGCCAAACGAGAGCGATTCCCGGCCCGTTGGCTTGTATTCGCCCTCTCGCGCGGGTAGAATGACCTCAAAGGGAGGTGCCGTGCATGGAACAAAAAGCGATGGGGGCATTCATCGCCGCCCTGCGCAAGGCGAACGGCATGACGCAGAAGGAGCTGGCCGAAAGGCTCAACGTATCGGATAAGTCCGTCTCCCGCTGGGAGCGCGGCGACGGCGCGCCGGATCTGGCGCTCATCCCGGTGCTCGCCGAGGTATTCGGCGTCACCTGCGACGAGCTCTTGCGCGGCGAGCGCCGCCCGCCGGACGCCGCGCCCGCCGGCCCCGACCCGAAAGCCGAAAAGCAGCGCCAGCGGCTTATCGACAGCACGCTGACCCGCTTCCGCAACCAGAGCATCTCGGCGGCCTCCTTTGCGGTGGCCGGCGTCTGCTTCGCGGTCGGCATCGACCTGGGGGCGCTCGAGGCGGCCATCGCGCTGTGCGTGGGCGCTGTCATTTTGCTGCTGGCGGCGCTCGTCGAGGCGCTCGCCGTCAGCAACGCGTTCCTCGCCGTGGCGGGGGAGGAGGGCGCGCAGACGGCCTGCCTGCGCGGCACCGTCGTGCGCTGGGCCGGGCGGGTGTTCACCTTTATCGTGGCTTTGCTGGCCTTTCTCGCGCCGCTGGCGCTCGCCGGCAGCGAGGGGCTGGTGCTGAGCAGCTGGCTCGTGTACGGCATCCCGGCGGAGGTGGCCGCGGGGGTGCTGTGCAGCGTCGTGCGAAGGTTTTTGGACGTGCGTTTCCTGGATACCGGCGTGCTCACGCCGCCCGAGCGGGAGGCGGCGGCCATCCGCCACAACGCCCGCCTGCTGCGCCGCTGCCTGCTGGGGCTGGCGGCAGGCTGCGCCGCGCTGTTTGCCGCGCACTGTGTCGTTACGGCCGGCTTCAGCGCGAGCCGCCTGGCCCCCGTGACCACCTTTGCGGACTGGGACAGCTTTGCCGCCTATATGGAGACCGAGACCCCCGCCGGGGGATCTGCGCCCGACAGCGCGTCGATGCGGGCCGAGCCCGCCGGCACGCCGAAGCCGGATCGGGAGATCTGGCTGGACGGGCAAGGCAACACCGTCAGCCGTGACGAGGCCATGGGCTACGGCACCTTTGAGATCACCGCCGGGGACGGCAGCGTCGTCTGCCGTTTCGTCAAGCGCAACCTGGCCGCCGCCAGCTGGGGCTACAGCTCGCAAAACGGCGTTCCCGTGCCGCCGATATGGGCGCGCACCGAAAGCGCGTACCGCGAGGGCGCGCGTCTGCTGCGCCGGTACAACGGCATTTTCGCCGGGCTCTACCTCGCGGCGGTCGCCGTTTGCGCCGCCGTCTACCTGTTCAACAAAAAGCGCGCAGCCGCCCGCGCCGTATGATCCACATCCTGCCATGCCCCGCCAAGGCAACATGCTTTGGCGGGGTCAGCGTGTCAAAAAAGAGCCCACTAAATCCCGGCGGGGTCAGGGGACCCCGCCCCAGACTGTCGAAAAAGGTATTTTCTGAATCCATCGACCTCGGCTGACATGAGCAGACGAGGTCGATACCTCTAGAGCAAAAAATGCCGTTCGAGTCGCCTTTAGGCATGAGAACGGCATTTTTTGCGACGGGGTGTGTCCAAGAGAGGGGTGCAGGCGGACTGGCGAAGCCAGCAAAGCCGAACCCCTCTTTTGCAGCGTGTCGAGTTTCTCGACACGCTGCGGCGGGGTCAGGGGACCCCGCCCTACGGTCTCAAATCTATTGCATCTTCGTTGCAAACGTAGGGCGGCCTGCCCTCAGGCCGCCGCAGGGAGATGCTTGCTTATGGTTTTTCGACAGTCTGGCCCCGCCAAGGCAACATGCTTTGGCGGGGTAAACTTTTTGTGAAATCTCCGCCCCTGTATTGACAACCCGGCCCCGCGGTGGCATACTGGCAGAGGAAAAACCGACCGACCGGTCGGTCGGGAATGCTTTACAGCATGAAAGCGCGCCTGCGCGGGGGAGAGAACATGCCGAAATTCAGCGTCAAAAAGCCGTTCACCGTGCTGGTCGGGGTCATCCTCGTGCTGGTGCTGGGCGGGGTGGCCTTGTACAACATGGCCACCGACCTTCTGCCCACCATCAGCCTGCCCTACCTGATGGTCATCACGACCTATCCCGGCGCCAGCCCCGAGCGGGTGGAGAACGATGTCACCCGCCCGCTGGAGGGGGCGCTCGGCACCGTGAACGGCGTCGAGAACGTGTCCAGCACGAGCAGCGAGAACTACAGCATGGTCATGCTGGAATTCGCCGAGGACACCGATATGGACAGCGCCATGGTCAAGGCGAGCACCGCCATCAACCAGCTGGCCGACTCGCTGCCCGACCTCGCCGGCACGCCGATGCTGATGGAGATGAGCCCCGACATGCTGCCCACCGAGTATGTGGCGGTGGACTTTGAGGGCATGGATATCTACGACCTGTCCGCCTACGCCGAGGAGCGCGTCATCCCCGCCATCGAGCGCGTGGGCGGTGTGGCGAACGTGACGGCCACCGGCCTTGTCGAGCGCACGGTCGAGGTGACGCTGCGGCAGGACAAGATCGACACGGTCAACGACCGCCTGCTGCGCCAGGTCAGCGAGCGGCTGGACGAGGCGCTCGAAACGCTGGAAAAGAGCGAGCGCACGATGGACAGCGGCGCCGCGCAGCTGGACCAACAGCAAAAGACCACGAGCGAGCAGATGGCGGATGCCAGCCTGCAGATCGACGAGGGGCTCGCACAGATCAGCGCGCTGCAAACGCAGATGCAGATGCTGCAAGGCGTGCAGCAGGAGCTGCAAAAGCAGCTGGATGAGCTCGGCCAGACCGACGTGCAGGCCGATTATCAAGAGCTGGACGAGCTGCTCAAAACACTGCCGGACGAGCCGGGCCTGCCGCACAGCGCCGAGGAGCTGCTGGCGGACAGCACAAAGCTGGACGCCCTGATGGCCTGGGTGGGCGAGCAGTTTGCCCCCGAGCCGACGCCCACGACCGAGCCGGCGCCGACGCCCGAGCCCACCCCCGAACCGACTGCCACCCCCGAGCCGGCGCCGGAGGATTCCGTGCCGGCGGCCACGCTCGCCCCGGCAAACAACGATCTGCTGACCGACGAGCAGAAGCGGGCCATCGCCATCCTGGCCGCCATGGGGGAGGGCGGCATCAACAGCATCGTCGACCGCTACAACGCCCTGCAGACGCTCCTTGCCAGGCTGGGCGAAACGGGGGACAGCCTTGCCGACCTGACGGGCCAGCAGGCCGCATTACAGTCCGGTGTAGATGAACTGAGCAAGATCTATAAACAGCTCGAGAGCGGCAAGCTGACCGCCGCCGCCGGCTTTGGCAGCGCGCAGGCGCAGCTGGCCATCGGCAAGCAGCAGCTCGAGCAGGCCCGCGCCGAGTACGAGGCCTCGCGCGAGCAGGCGCTCGAGAGCGCCAACCTCGACCAGCTGCTCAACATGTCGACGCTGGCGCAGATCATCAGCGCGCAGAACTTCTCGATGCCCGCCGGCTACGTCGACGGCGGCGACGGCGACACCTACCTCGTCAAGGTCGGCGAGCCGTATGAGAGCGTCGACGAGCTGGCCGGCACACTGCTCGTCAGCATGGAGGGGCTGGGCGACGTCTACCTGCGCGACGT
>CANRBN010000166.1 GCA_947628865.1 uncultured Gemmiger sp. | reverse complement strand
GCTCTAGAGGTATCGACCTCGTCTGCACATGTCAGCCGAGGTCGATGGATTCAGAAAACACCTTTTTCGACAGTCTGTTGCGCCGTATTGATCTGACGATACTGGCAACACGACGAGTTTTTTTGTGTTTTTGCAGGATTTTTTGGTAAAACCTATCATTTGCGGGGGCAGGGGGTTTCCTGTATAATAGGGGCAAAGAACGAAGGAGGTGCCGGCATGGAACTGCGCGAACTGCTCCCGCCCAGCCAGATCGCGCTGCGCGTGCCGGCCTGTGACCGCGCCGCCGCGCTCGATGCGCTGATCGCGCTGGCCGCCAAAAGCGGCAGCGTCACCGATGCCGCCCTGCTGCGGCGGGATGTGGTGCGCCGCGAGCGCGAGGACGCCACCGATGTGGGCCGCGGGGTGGCCATCCCGCACGCCAAAACGGCGGCGGTCAGCGCCCCGGTGCTGGCGGCTGCCACGCTGGCGGCGCCGCTGCCCGGCGTACACGGGCGCCCCGGCGTGCAGATCCTGTTTTTGCTCGCCGTGCCCGCCGGGGCGACCGATACCCATGTGCAGCTGCTGGCCGCCCTGGCCGGGCGCCTGCTGCAGCCCGACCTGCCGCAAAGGCTGCTCGCGGCGTCGGAGCCCGCCGACTTCGCGGCGGCCCTGTGCGCGGAGCCGGCGCCGGAGCCCGCGCCCGCCGCGGCGCCGCAGGCATACCGCGTGGTGGCCGTCACGGCCTGCCCGGCGGGCATCGCGCACACGTTCCTCGCCAAGCAGGCCCTGCTCGAGCAGGCGGAGCGGATGGGCCTTGCGCTCAAGGTCGAGGCGGACGGCGCCGCCGGCATCGAGGATGCCCTCACGCCCGAGGACATCGCCGGCGCCGAGTGCGTCATCGTCGCCGCCGACCGCGCCGTCGAGATGCAGCGCTTTGCCGGCAAGCCGCTTTTGTATCTGCCGGTCGGCGAGGCCGTGCGCCACCCCGAGGCACTGCTGCACCGCGCTTTGTCCCAGACGGCGCCGGAATATCAGCCCACCGGCCCCCTGCCGCACGGCGGCGAGCCGGAGGACGCCGAGCCCGCCGCGCCCGCGCCGCCGGCGTCCGCACTGCCGCTGCCGCTGGAGCTCGCGCACGCGCTCTACAACCATCTGATGAGCGGCATCGCCCGCATGCTGCCCTTCGTCACCGGCGGCGGCATCCTCATCGCGCTGTCGTTCCTGCTCTCGCACAGCGACATCGCCGGCCACGAGCTCGGCTTCCCGGGGCTTTTGTACAGCGTCGGGCAGGCGTGCTTCGCGCTCATGTATGTGGCGCTGGCCGGCTTCATCGCCAGCAGCATCGGCGATGTGCCGGCGTTCGTGCCGGGCGCCGTGGGCGGCTACCTCGCCTACACCGGCATGACGATGGCCGAGGCCGCCACCTGGGTCTCCAGCGGGTTCTGGGGCGCGCTCATCGCCGGCTTCGGCGCCGGCGCGCTGATGAAGGGCATGATATGGCTGGGGCGCTATCTGCCCAAAAACCTCGAGCAGGTCAAGATCACGCTGCTGTACCCGGCCATCAGCCTGTTTTTCATGTTGGTGCTGATGGTGCTCATCATCAACCCGCCGCTGGGCCGCTTCAACGATTGGATCTACGCCGCGCTGACCAGCCTGCACGGCGGCAGCCGGCTGGTGCTGTGCGCGGTGCTCGGCGGGCTGATGGCCATCGACTACGGCGGCCCCGTCAACAAGGCCGCGTATCTGTTCGGCACCGTGGCGCTGATGAACGGCCAGCAGGATATCATGGCCGCCGTGATGGCGGGCGGCATGGTGCCGCCCATCGGCATCGCGCTGGCCTGCCTGGCCGTGCCCGACCGCTTTACCGGCGCGGGGCGCCGCGCCGCGCCCGGCAACTTTCTGCTCGGCGCCTCGTTCGTGACCGAGGGCGCGCTGCCGTTCGCGCTGCGGGATCCGCTGCGCGTCATCCCCGCCTGCTTTGCCGGCAGCACGCTGGCGGGGCTTTTGTGCCAGTGGATGGGCTGCGGCGTGCCGGCGCCGCACGGCGGGCTGTTCCTGCTGCCGGTGATGACCGCGCCGTTCGGCTTCCTGGCCGCGCTGGCCGCCGGCAGCGTGCTGACGGCGCTGCTGCTCGTCGCGCTCAAGCGCCCGCTGCCGGCGCAGGCCGCCGAGACGCCGATGGCGGTCATCGTGCGCAAGCCCGCCGGCGAATGACGCCGAAAACCGCGCGTCACGCCTTTTGTACGATTGCAAGAGAGGTATCGGCGGCCTGAGGGCAGGCCGCCCTACGTTTGCAACGAAGATGCAATAGATTTGAGACCGTAGGGCGGGGTCCCCTGACCCCGCCGGGATTTAGTGGGCTCTTTTTTGACACGCTGAGGTATCGGCGGCATGCGCCGCCGATACCTCTCTTGTGCCATATGATCGGAACGCCGGGCCGCGCATATCATTCCTGCCGCAGCTCGGTGCCGGGGAAATAGTAGGCAAGGATGTTCTGCCAGGACGCGCCGCCCTCGGCCATCGCGCGGGCGCCGTACTGGCTCATACCGACGCCGTGGCCGTACCCGCGCGTGCTGACGACGAACTGCCCGTCCCGCCAGGCCAGGGCGAAGCAGGCGCTGCGCAGATCGAGCGCCGCGCGCACCTGCGGCCCGGTAAAGGTCTGCCCGCCCAGCTCGATGGTCTCGACATAGCCGGCCTCGTCCCACACCGTCTCGCCCACCCAGGTATCGGGCCCGCCCGCCGGCGCCGCGCCGAGGTTCGCGGCCAGCGCGTCATACACCTGCTGGCTGCCGTACTGGACGGTCACCTCGTAGTCGGGGCTGCTCTTGTCCCAGCTGGAATCCACCCCCTGCAAATAGGGCAGGCTTTCCACCCATACGTTCTGGCTGGCCTCGGTGCGCCCGGCGCTGATGGCGTGGTAGCAGGCGGCTGCCGGCGCGCCGTCATAGTACAATACCGCGTTCAAAACGCGGTCGGCCAGTGCCTCCAGGCGGGCGCGGTTGGCGGCGTAGGCATCGCCCCACAGGCTTTTGAGCACCTCGGTCGTGGCCCAGCCGCTGCACAGCGAGCTGTTCACCGTGAGCCATCCGCCCGATGCCGTGCCGCCCCGGTCGCGCTGGTACAGCGCGTAGCTGTGCGCCGCCACCATCTGCGCCAGCAGCGCGTCGTCCGGCCAGGCGGCGGGCATCTCGCAGGCGGCGGCGCCGATCAGATATTCCCGCGCCGGGACGGTGCGCACCTCGCCGATGGCCTCGTCATACAAAAGGATGGGCTCGGGCTCCGGCACAAGCGTCGGCGCGGCGGAGGCGTCCGGCAGGGCGCCGCCGCCCGTTGGGGCGGGCCCGTCGCTGCCGCCGGTATCGTGCGCGGCCCCGGCGCCCGCCGGCACCGCCTGCACGAACGCCGGCAGCAGGCACAAAAACGGCGTGGCGGCGGCCAGCGCGCACAGCAGCGCCGCGCTCAAAAAGGTGCGTTTCACAAAAAAGGGCCCCCTGTCCGTACTTGCAATTTGCCCCGCCAAAGGGTACAATATTTTTTGGCGGCGCGGCCCTGCGGGCCGGTGCCTGTCCCTTATCACCAATGTATGCGCGGGCGGCGCCGGATATGCCGCCCGCCGGGGAGCTTTTGTATGGAACCTCTACAGCCTGCCCGCCGCGGGGCGTTCTGGTGTGCGCTGCTGCTGTGCCTGCTGGCGTGCGCCGCGCGCTGCGCCGACCTGCTGCTCTTCACCGACGCCGCCACCGGCTACCCGCTGCGCGGCCCGGCGCTGCTGCGCTGCGGCGTGCTGCTGGGCGTCGTGGCGGCGGTGCGCCTGCTGGCCGTCGGCACAGCGCCGCGCCCGGCGG
>CANRBN010000165.1 GCA_947628865.1 uncultured Gemmiger sp. | reverse complement strand
CGCACCTTGGCGGGCGTCATGCCGGGGAACTGGTTGATAAAGGCCGGCGCCACGATGGCGATGACCTTGTCGCCCTTCTTGATGGCGCGCACGAGCTGGAAGATCTGCCCCTTGTCGACGATGGCGCCGAACGGGCAGTTGACCAGGCACATCCCGCAGGAGACGCACTTGTCATAGTCGATCTTGGCGCGGCCATACTGGTCGGAATGGATGGCGTCCATGCCGCAGGCGGCCGCGCAGGGCCGGTCGATCCTGGCGATGGCGCCGTACGGGCAGGCGTTGACGCAGCGCATGCACTTGACGCATTTGGACTGGTCGACCACGCTCTTGCCGTTCTCAAAATGGATGGCCCCCTTGGGGCAGACCTCCTGGCAGGGATGCGCGAGGCACCCCTGGCACATCGAGGTGACGTGCACGGATTTCTCCGGGCAGCGGTTGCACGCGAACGGGATGACGTTGACAAGAGGCGGCTCATAGTATTTTTCGGCGATGGTGCTTTCCTCGAGCTCATCGTCGATGGAGCTGACCTCGTCGATGGGCCGCAGCGACATGCCCATCGCCAGCCGGATGCGCTCCGACACGATGGCCCTCTCCAAAAAGATGGAGCTGCGCAGGCTGCTTTCCTCGCCGGGCATGATCTGGTAGGGCAGCGCGCGCATCAGGTAGGCGTAATCGCGCATCTCGTCGACCTCATAGGCCATGCGCGCCACCTCGGTAAAGACCTTGCGGCGGATGTCGGTCACGGGCGTATAGATACCGCGCATCGAAGTTCGCTCCTTTCAAAATGGCTGCTGTCTGTATCATAGCAAAGCGCCGCCCGTTTGGCAAGAGGCGCCCGCCGTTTTTTGCCCCGCGATGTGCCGGCGGAAAAACGCGCACTCCTCCTCATTGCAGACGGCGGCCTCGGGCAGGCGCATGTTGCAGTGGAACACATGGCCCATGTGGGTATCGCCCTCCTTGCCGTACAGGCGGTACTCGGCCTCGACGCCGCGGCTGCGCAGAAGATCTGCCATCGGCTCGGCGTTGTCGCGCAGAAAATCGTAACAGGAGGTCATCACAAAGGCGGGCGGGTAGCGCCCGTCGATGTGGCCCAGCACGTCCAGCAGCGGATAGATGCCCGGGCGGCTGCGGCGGTCTTTGCCGATGTAATCGTCATACAGGTTGCCGTGGAAATCGATATCCGGGCCAAGCGCCGCGCCGGCCAGGTCATACATGCCGCAGTTGAGCGCCAGCGCGCGCAGGGCAAAGCCGCCGGCCACGGTAAAGGGGTAGAGCGCGGCGTAATCGGGGTTCGACCACAGCGCCGCATAGTGGCTGGCCATCTGGGCGCCGGCGGAATCGCCCACCAGGAAGACGTTGTCCGTATCGAACGGGAAAATGTCCTTGTTCTGCGCCATCCAGCCCAGCACGCGGTTGAGCGCCGCCAGCTGGGCGGGGAACCGCGCCCCCGGCGCCAGCCGGTAGTTGAAGTTGATCACCGCAAAGCCGCGCTCGGCCAGGCTCATGCAGTAATACTGGTACACCTCCTTCGTGCCGTACACATACCCGCCGCCGTGCACGCTGACGATCACCGGCAGCGGCTTGTGCGGCGCGGCGGGCCAGTAGACGTCCAGCAGCTCCCAGCGCGAGGCATGCTCACGGTAGGGGATATCGCGGCACACCGTCAGGCCCGGCGGCACGGCAAGGCCCGCGTCGCGCCTGGCATCGGTGCGCGCGGCGGACACACAAAAGGCAAGGCTGAAAAGAGACATGATACGCCCCTCCCTCCCGATATTTTTCTTCATTATAAGGCACAAAAGCCGCCGCGGTCAACGCTTTTTGGGCGCCCGCGGCGGTAAAATGCGGAAAAACTTTACAAAAGCTTCTCAAATCCGCCAAAAATATGCTATACTGTTTTGTTACATATACTGGCGGAGTGTGTGCCGGCCCGCCGGCCCGCCGCAGCAAGGAGCCATCGAGAATGCCAAACCCGGCCTACGTCACCTTTGACGGCGTGTGCAAATACTACCAGATGGGCGAAACGCGCATCGCCGCCGCCGACCATGTCAGCTTCACCATCGAAAAGGGGGAGTTCTGCATCATCCTGGGCCCCTCGGGCGCCGGCAAGACCACCGTGCTCAACATGCTGGGCGGCATGGACACCTGCGACGAGGGCACCATCCTGTTGGACGGCGAGACCGTCAGCGCCTTTGACCAGAAGCGCCTGACCCGCTACCGCCGCTATGACGTGGGCTTTGTGTTCCAGTTCTACAACCTTGTGCAGAACCTGACCGCGCGCGAAAATGTCGAGCTCGCCAGCCAGATCTGCAAAGACCCGCTCGACGCCGACGAGGTGCTCGAGGAGGTCGGCCTAGCCCACCGCAAGAACAACTTCCCGGCGCAGCTCTCGGGCGGCGAGCAGCAGCGCGTGTCCATCGCGCGGGCGCTCGCCAAAAACCCGAAGATCTTGCTCTGTGACGAGCCCACCGGCGCGCTCGATTACAAGACCGGCAAGCAGGTGCTGGCGCTCCTGCAGGCCACCTGCCGGCAGAAAGGGCGCACCGTCATCGTCATCACCCACAACAGCGCGCTGGCCGCCATGGCCGACCGCGTCATACGCATCAACAGCGGGCAGGTCGTCGAGACGAGGCTCAACCCTGACCCCACCCCCGTTGAAAGGATCGAGTGGTAAATGCCGCGCAGCTACCAAAAAAGCATCCTGCGGACGTTCCGCAGTACAAAAAGCCGCTTCTTTGCGATCTTTTCCATCGTGGCGCTGGGCGTCGGCTTCCTTGCGGGGCTGATGGCCACAACGCCCGACATGAAAGAATCCATGGAGCGGCATATGGATGCTGCGCATCTTTACGATATCCGCATCGTCTCCACCCTGGGCCTGACGGAGGAGGACGTCGCCGTCCTGCAAGGCACCGACGGCATCGCCGCCGTGCAGCCGGCCTACTCGACCGACCTGCTCATGCGCGCCGGGGAGGACACGCTCGTCACCCGCGTGCAGAGCCTGCCCCCGCAGTCGGACGATGCGCTCAACCGCCTCACCCTCGTCGAGGGCCGCTGGCCGGAAGCGCCGGACGAGTGCGTGGTGGATGCCGGCGTCACCCGCCTGGGCGGGGCCGTACAGGTCGGGCAGGTGTTCACCGCGAGCCCCGACAACGGGGATATGAGCACATCGCTGCCCGGGCAGAGGTTCACGGCGGTCGGGCTCGTGCGCAGCCCCGCCTATTTTTCCATCGAGCGCGAGGCCGCCTCGGTCGGCGACGGCAGCGTGGCGCTGCTGTTCTATGTGCCCGACGAGGCCTTCGCCTATGAGGCCTACACCGAGCTGTATTTGGCGCTGGACGGCGCCGAGCCGCTCGCGAGCCTTGAGCCGGAATACGAGGAATTGAGCGACGCCGCCGTCGAGATGCTCGAGGCGCTGGCGCCCGCGCGCTGTCAGGCGCGGCTGGACGGCATCAGGGCCGACGCGCGCGCCGAGCTCGACGACGGCTGGGCGGAATACAACGACGCCAAAGCCGAGGCCGACGAGGGCTTTGCCGAGGCCGAGGCAAAGCTCGCCGATGCGCGCGCCGAGCTTGCCGACGGCGAAAAGCAGTATGGCGACGGCGCGCGCACCTTGGAGGAGAACGAGCAAAAGCTGCGCGACGGGCGCGCCGAGCTGGAAAATGGCCGCGCCGAGCTGGAGCGCCGGCAGGGTGAATACGACGCCGGTGTGGCGCAGCTGGCCGCGGGCAGCGCCGAGCTGGAGAGCGCCCGCGCGCAGCTGGAGGCGGGCCGCGCCCCGCTCGCGGCGGGCCGTGCCGAGCTGGAGGAGGGCCGCGCCGAGCTGGAGTCGGGCCGCGCACAGCTGGAGGCTGGCCGTGCCGAGCTGGAGGCGGGCCGCGGCGAATACGAGCGGGGCCTTGAGCA
>CANRBN010000164.1 GCA_947628865.1 uncultured Gemmiger sp. | reverse complement strand
TTTTGCGACGGGGTGTGTCCAAGAGAGGGGCGCAGGCGGACTGGCGCAGCCAGCTTAGCCGAGCCCCTCTTTTGCAGGCTTATCAAAAATCCGCAGGCAAGCATCCTCCTGCGGCGGCCCGGGGGCGGGCCGCCTTGCGTCCATAACGGCGGCATGCAGGACTTGAGACCGTGGCCGGGATTTGGCGGGGTCTTTTTCGACACGCTGCGCCGCCGACCGGCATCACGAGAGCGTCTTGCCAAAAAACGCGAGCTCGGGCTTGATGATGCCCATCAGATCGTCGAACTGGTCGGGCGTCAGGCTCTGCGCGCCGTCGCTTTTGGCGCGCGCGGGGTCGTTGTGCACCTCGATCATCAGCCCGTCGGCGCCGGCGGCCACCGCCGCCTGCGCCAGGCTCGGCACCATGAACGCGAGGCCGGCGGCGTGGCTCGGGTCCACCACGACCGGCAGATGCGTCATTTTTTTCAGCATCGGCACGGCGGCCAGGTCGAGGGTGTTGCGCATGCTCGTCTCAAAGGTGCGGATGCCGCGCTCGCACAAAACGACGTTGGGGTTGCCCTCGGCCATGATGTACTCGGCGCTCATCACCAGCTCCTCCAGCGTCGCGGACAGCCCGCGCTTGAGCAGCACCGGCACGTCCAGCTGCCCCACGGCCTTGAGCAGCTCAAAATTCTGCATGTTGCGCGCGCCGATCTGGATCATATCCACCCCGGCGTCCAAAAACAGCGGGATGTGCTCGTTGTTCATCAGCTCGGTCACGAGCGGCTGGCCGGTCACGGCGCGGGCCTTTTGCAGCAGGGCCAGCCCCTCGGCCCGCAGGCCCTGGAAAGAATAGGGGCTCGTGCGCGGCTTGAACGCCCCGCCGCGCAAAATGCTCGCCCCCGCCGCCTGCACGCGGCGCGCCACGAGCGTGATCTGCTCCTCGCTCTCCACACTGCACGGGCCGGCCATCACGGCGAAATGCCCGCCGCCGATGCGCACCCTGCCGCCCAGGGTGACGACCGTGTCCTCGGGGTGGAACTTGCGGTTGGCCTTTTTGTACGGCTCGCTCACGCGGCGGCAGCTCTCGACCACGGGGTTGGCCATCACCCAGCTGACGGCGACGGCCTTGGTATCGCCGATGAGGCCGAGGATATGGGTATCGCTGCCCACACTGTCGTTGATCTCAAGGCCCATGGCCTCCAGCTCGCGGCAAAATGCCCGAACCTGCTCCTCCGGTGCGTGCGGCTTTAATACAATGATCATACGGCTTCCAACATCCTTTCGCAAAAACAGCCGCCGCGGCGGCCCAACAGGCAACAGTTTAGCACTTTAGCGCGCTAAAGTCAATCCCCGGTTTGCCTTTTGTTGACAGGCTGTGGTACAATAAGACTACACCGTTCACCGTCCCGTGACAAGGAGCCGCCCATGCCTGCCGATACCGTACGCCTTGACCGCTTTCTGTGCGAAGCCACCGGCCTGACCCGCTCGGCGGCGCGCAGGGCCATTGCGGCGGGGCGCGTGTGCCTGGCGGGCGCCGTGTGCAAAAAAGCCGATGCAAAGCTCGGCGCCGGCACGCCCGTCACGCTGGACGGGGCGCCGCTGGCGGCGCCGGCGGGCGGCGTGTACCTGATGCTCAACAAGCCCGCCGGCCTGCTCTGCGTCAGCCGGGACGCGCGCAGGCCGACCGTCACCGACCTTGTGGGGGACGCTTACCCGCGGCGGGCGCTGTTCCCGGCAGGCCGGCTGGACAAGGCGAGCACCGGCCTCGTGCTGCTGACCGACGACGGCGCCCTCGCCCACGCCCTGCTGGCACCGGGCCGCCATGTGCCCAAGACCTATCTCGTCACGCTCGATACCGCGTTCACGCCCCGGATGCGGGCCGGCTTTGCCGCCGGCGTCACGCTGGCGGACGGTACGACGCTCGCCCCCGCCGAGGCCGAGCCCCTGCCCGACGGGCGCGTGCGCGTCACGCTGCGGCAGGGCGTTTACCACCAGATCAAGCGCATGTTCGGCGTGTACGGCGCGGGGGTCGAGGCGCTGCACCGCGTCTCCATCGGGCCGCTCACGCTGGACGAGGCGCTGGCGCCCGGCGCCTGGCGCGCGCTGACCGGGGCCGAGCTCGCGGCGCTGCGCGCGCCGGGGACGCAAAAATAAAAAGCAAAACAGGGGGTGCCCCGCCGATGCAGATCGAATTGCCATCCACGGTACAGGCGCTGCTGGCCGCCTTGCAGGCTGCCGGCTTTGATGCGTTTGTGGTGGGCGGCTGCGTGCGGGACAGCCTTTTGGGGCGCACCCCCGGCGACTGGGACATCTGCACCGCCGCCACGCCGCAGCAGGTCAAAGCGGTGTTCGCCGCCGACCGCCTGCTGCTCGCCGGCGAAAAGCACGGCACCGTGGCGGTGCTGCGCGGCGGCAGATCCTACGAGATCACCACGTTCCGCCTGGACGGCGGCTATTCCGACAACCGCCGCCCCGACAGCGTGACCTTTGTGCCGGACGTCGAGCGGGATCTGGCGCGGCGTGATTTCACCGTCAACGCCATGGCCTGCAGCCCGGCGGGGGCGCTCGTCGATGTGTACGGCGGGCGGGACGATCTCGCCGCCGGCGTCATCCGCTGCGTGGGTGACGCGCGCGAGCGCTTCCGCGAGGATGCGCTGCGCATCCTGCGCGCGCTGCGCTTTGCCGCACAGCTGGATTTCACGGTGGAGGAGCACACCGCCGCGGCGGCGCTGGAGCTGCGCGACAGCCTGCAAAACATCGCCGCCGAGCGCCTGTTTGCCGAGCTGGACAAGCTGCTGGCCGGCCCCGCCGCGGGGCGGGTGCTGGCGAGCCATGGGGCCATTTTGGCCGGCGCCATCCCCGAGATCGCGCCCTGCCTGGGCTGCGCGCAGGGGCCGGGGCACATCGGCGATGTCTGGCAGCACACGGCGGCGGCCGTCGGCGCGCTGCCGGCGGAGGCGCCGCCGCCCGAGCGCCGCACGCTGCTCTGGACGCTGCTGCTGCACGATCTCGCCAAGCCCGCCTGCCGCAGCGTCGACAAGACCGGGCGCGCACGCTTCCCCGGGCACAACCGGCGCGGCGCCGCGCTGGCCGGGACGATCCTGCGGCGGCTGCGCGCCCCCGCCGCGCTCATCACGCAGGTGCCGGAGCTCATCGCCATGCACGATATGCCCCTGCCCGCCGACGACCCCGCCGTGCTGCGGCTGCTCGCGCGCTGCGGCCCGCAGACGCTGCGCCGGCTGGTCTTCGTCAAGCAGGCGGATCTCGCCGCCCACGCGCAGACCCCCGCCGCCGTCTACCGCCGGCAGGAGGCCGAGCGCTTCCGCCAGGCCGCCGAGCGCCTGCAAGACGCCTGCTACACGACGCAGCGCCTGCATGTGAACGGCGCCGACGCGCTGGCCGCCGGCATCCCGCCCGGCCCGGCGGTCGGGCGCGCGCTGCGCGCGCTGCTGGAGCGCGTGATGGATGGCGCCCTGCCCAACGAGCGCGGCCCGCTGTTGGCCGCGCTGGACGAACTGGCGCTTCCGCCCGCAAAAGACGCTCCGCACGGTTGAAACCCGCCGCCAAATGTGATATACTGCATGTATATGACCAAACTACAGGGGTGAAAGTATGTCCGGACACAGCAAATGGAACAATATCAAGCGCAAGAAAGAAAAGACCGACGGCGCGCGCGCCAAGATCTTTACCAAGATCGGGCGCGAGATCAGCGTCGCGGTGCGCGAGGGCGGCGGCGACCCGGCCTCCAACGGCAAGCTGGCCGCGCTCATCTCCAAGGCCAAGGCCAACAACGTGCCCAACGATAACATCCAGCGCATCATCAAGCGCGCCGAGGGCGGCGACAAGACCGAGTACGAGGCCATCACCTACGAGGGCTACGGCCCCGGCGGCATCGCCGTCATGGTCGAGACGCTGACCGACAACCGCAACCGCACCGCCGCCAACCTGCGCCATTACTTTGACAAGTTCGGCGGCAACCTCGGCCAGATGGG
>CANRBN010000163.1 GCA_947628865.1 uncultured Gemmiger sp. | reverse complement strand
TCGCAAAAAATGTCGTTCTCATGCCTAAAGGCGACTCGAACGGCATTTTTTGCTCTAGAGGTATCGACCTCGTCTGCTCATGTCAGCCGAGGTCGATGGATTCAGAAAACACCTTTTTCGACAGTCTGAGGCGGTGGAGCGAAAGCTCCACCGCCTTTTTGTATCCAAATATTCGTGATAATGCTTTTACTTATGCATCTTTTCCTCTGGCAGGCGCCTCTCCAGCGCGGCCCATAGCTTGTCCGTCTGCCTCTTTCCTCCGTCCGGCAGAAGATACGCCTTGCCGGGCTGTACATAGAGATAAACGGCATCCGGCCTGCGCCATACCCCGTACACATCGGCCCACGGCGTGTGCTCCGGCGCGGCGCCGGCCGCGGTCTGGTAACAGGTGACGCCGCTTTCGGTCAGTTCCACGGTATAGACCGGGCGCGGAAGACCCATTGCCTTTGCCTGCTTGCGCAGTGAAAGGGCGTAGCTCGCCAGCCAAACCAGCGGCAGAACAAGGCCGACTGCCAGCAGCACCCCGCCCAGCAATACACCTTGGTTTTCGGCATCCGCCCGCAAAAAGGCGATAATCGCCAGCACGGTAAAGATGGCCGCGAAGGTCGCCGGGCGCTGCCAGCGTTTGTGCCGGACCATGGTATCGAACCAGGCAAAACGGCTGAACGTATCGCTGTCCAGCGTGACAGCGACACGCAGAGAATATTCCCCGGTTCTTTTTTGGACTCCTTTTGACATGGGGGTCTGCCTCCTTCCGGCTGTCTTAACTTTTTCTACGCATTGTACCACACCCGCGCAAAATCGGCAAGGGTACTCGCATTCTTCCTTGCCAAATCTGAAAATCAATGCTAAAATTGGAGCAAAATCCAACCACAACAGGAACAGGAGGTGGCAGATATGACCGGCAAGCGCCCGCACATGACGCTCATGCGTCGCATCTATCTGTTCCTGTTCTTTTTTGCGATCACTCTTTTCATCCTGCTGGGGGTAGATTATTACCAGAATAAATATGTATTGGAACCGCTGGAGCGCCAAACCAGCAACATCTATTCCATCAGCCGCTTTATGAATAGCGTGGAGTCCATCCTGCGTGTGCTGGACAGCTACCGCTGGGACTACGGCGACAGCGACGTTTTACTTGAAACCCTGCAGCAGGAGGGCGGCCGCGCCACCCAGCATTTGGGCAATATCGCCAAGGATCTGGCCGACGTCGGCGAGGAGCAGCATCTGTTGGCCCGCGCCGCCGATACGACCTACATCACCTTCAGCAAAAGCCTTGCAACCATCGTAGACTGCCTGCAAAACGGCGACGCGGCCGGTGCTTCCGGCGAATACTATACCCGCACCGAGCCTTGCGGCGGTTATCTGCGCCAGTATACACAGCAGCTGCTTGAAGTCGCCATCCGGGAAAACCAGAATGCCTATCTGCACACAATCATCCTCAAAAGAGAATTGGCCAACCTGCAGGTCCTCGCCGTCATTGGCTGCATTGTGCTCGGCGCGGTGCTGGTGGTGCTGATGCGCCAGCTGCTGGTGCCGGTGCGGGAACTGGCCTTGGCCAGCCAGCAGATCGGCGAGGGGAATTTTGACATTGAGGATGTCAAGGTCGTGCGCGCCGACGAGATCGGCAGCATGGCCAACGCCTTCAATGAGATGAAGCGGTCGATGAAAAACCGCGTCCAGCTTTTGAACGAGAAGAACGAGATGGAGCGTGCCTTGCACCGGCGCGAAACCGAAGCGCTTGAGATGCAGACGCTGATGGAGCGCGAAAAGCTGCAGCAGCTGCGCAGCCAGATCAACCCGCATTTCCTGTTCAACACGCTCAATGTCATCCAGTACACGGCCAAACAGGAGGACGCCGACCGCACCGCCACGCTGTTGACCTCGCTGGCCAGTCTGTTCCGCTACACTCTCGCCAGCAACGAAGAGCAGGTCCCTCTGGCGCAGGAGGTGCGCATCATTGACAGCCTGTACCTGTTGTACCATGTGCGCTTCGGCGACCGTATGCGGCTGGAATGGCGCATCTCACCCGATATCGATCTGACCGAGACGATGGTGCCCTCGTTTTTGCTCCAGCCGCTGGTCGAAAACGCTTTTCACCACGGTCTTGGTCCCAAAGAGAGCGGCGGTATGGTGCGCATCCGTATCAATGCCCGCGCCGGCTGGCTGTACATCAGCGTGTTGGACAATGGCATGGGTATCGCGCCGGAAAAGCTGGAGGCTTTGCGGGCAAATCTGCAAAATACCCCTACACACGGGGAACACATTGGTATTTATAACGTAGCTTCTCGCCTGCGCCTGATGGGCGAGGGCTGCGAATTAAAGCTCTATTCCCGCGAGGGGATGTTGACGCGCGCCGCCATGCGGCTGCCGCTGGTATTGCAGCAGGAGGAGGAAGAAACCGATGCTGAAGATCCTGATTGCTGACGACGAGCGCATCGAGCGCGAGCAGCTGACCGATATCATCTGCCAGCGCCTGGGCCGGGAGGCCGAGGTGCGCACAGCCGAGAACGGCCGCCGCACCGTGGAGCTGGCCGAGCTGTGGAAGGCCGACCTTTTGCTACTTGACATCGAAATGCCGGGGCTTTCCGGCATCGAGGCGGCGCGGCACATTTTGGAGCGGTATCCCCAGGTCAAAATCATCTTCATCACGGCCTACAGCCTGTTCCAGTATGCGCATGAGGCCGTGCGCCTCGGTGCCTGCGACTACATTCTCAAGCCTGTCAATGCCGACGATGTGGAGCGCTCCGTGCGCCGCGCCGCCGCTCAGATCGAGACCCAGCGCCAGTTCACCGATCTGGCCCACACGCTGGGTCAGGACCCGGACAATGCGGAGACTGAGAGCAGCGACAAGGTCAGCCTGATGATGAGCCGCGTCAAGGATTATTTGCAGCACAACTATATGTACGATATATCGCTTGATTCCATCTGTGATATCCTGCACATCAGCCCCTCGTATCTTTCAACGGAATTCAAGCGCACCTTCGGCGTCAACTTCGTTGATTACCTGACCGAGGTACGCATGAACGCCGCCAAAGAGCTGCTGGCCGACCCGCTGCGCTCAAGTGCCGAGGTGTCGAGTCTGGTCGGGTACGAGAGTTCCAGCTATTTTATCCGGGTCTTCAAGAAAAGGACCGGCCAGACCCCGACGGAATACCGCCGCGGCCTGTTGCGGCCGGGAGGTGGCAAGCCATGAAGCGTCTGCTTTGCGTGGCGCTGACCGCCGCGCTGCTGCTGACCGGCTGCGCGGCCAAGGCGCCCGCCGCCGAGAAAACGATCCCCCAGCTGATCCTGCGCTACGCCGAGAACCAGTCCGAGGATTACCCCACCACCAAGGCTGCTTATTATTTTGCCGACTTGGTCGAGCAGCGCACCCATGGCAAGGTGCGGGTGCGTGTGTACGCCAACAGCGAGCTCGGCGATGAGATCAGTGTCGTGGAGCAGCTGCAATTCGGCGGTATCGATCTGACCCGCGCCTCGTTGAGCACGATGATGGTCAGCACCCCGGCGCTGGCGATCTTGCAGCTGCCCTATCTCTATGAGTATTCCGAGCAGATGTGGCGTGTGCTGGACGGTGAGATCGGGGAGCAGTTTTTGACCGCCACGCGCCAGAGCGGTCTGGTCGGGCTTTCCTGGTTCGATGCCGGGGCGCGCAGCTTTTACACCTGCGAGCCTGTGCAAACTGAAGAAGATTTCAGCGGTCTGCGCATCCGCGTGCAGGAAAACGACCTGATGAGCGATATGGTGGCGGCGTTGGACGCCACCCCCGTGCAGATCCCCTACGCCGACGTATACTCCGCCATCATGTCCGGCAAGGTGGACGGAGCCGAGAACAACTGGCCCAGCTATGAGTCGACCGGCCATTATGAGGGCGCGCCCTATTATTTCCTTGACGAGCACGCCCGCGTGCCCGAGATGCAGGTGATGAGCACGGTTGCCCTTGACAAGATTATGGAGCTGGACGAGGACTACTATACCATCCTCTGCCAGTGCGCCAGGGAATCCGCGGTCTATGAGCGGCAGCTCTG
>CANRBN010000162.1 GCA_947628865.1 uncultured Gemmiger sp. | reverse complement strand
CTTTAAAGCGGCGGGCCGCGGCCTGCGCCCCGGCGTGGTGCACGCGGCTCTGCGCGGCGTCCCCGTCCCGCGCGGGCGCGTCGCCGCCCGCCGTTTGACAGCTCCTGAGCAGCTCCGCCGGCAGCTCCAGCGTGGTGGTGCCGACCTCCTCCTCATCGGGGGGCGCGGGGGCCTCCGGCGCGGGCTGTGTGTCCGCCGTTTCCGCCGGCGGCTCCGGCTTTTGCGGCGGCTCCGGCTCCGCTTCGGGCGGTGTCGGCGGGTCTTGTGTTTCCCCGGGCTCGCTTTCCGGCGGGGGTGCCGGCGCCAGCTCGGTGTCCTGCTCCTCGGCCGCTCTGCGCAGCTCCTGCTCGAGCTGCTGCGCGTCGGCGGCGTCCTCCCCGGCGGGGAGCTGCGTCTGTGGTTCGTCGGGCATCGGTCGTTCGCCTCCTTTGCGGTCAGTATGGGCAGGCGGCGCGGCGTTTACACGCGGCCCGGCCCATATTCCGCCCGCACGAAGCGCTCGAGCACGGGCAGGCTGCGGCGCAGCTTTTCGGTGGAGATGCAGTAGGCCATGCGGAACCAGCCGGGGCAGCCGAAGCTGTCGCCGGGAACAAGGGCGAGGTCATACTTTTTCGCCTTTTCACAGAACGCGACGCTGTCCTCCTCAAGCGCCTTGGGGAAGATATAGAACGTGCCGCCGGGCTTTTCCACGGTAAAGCCGAGGCGCTTGAGCTCGGCATACAGCAGCTCCATGTTGGCGGCGTAGACGCCGAGGTCGCTGGTATCCTCAAGGCACTCGGCGACGGCCAGCTGCAGCAGGCTCGCGGGGCAGTTGTGGCCGGTGCCGCGGCTGATCTGCGCGCAGATGTTGACGATGTCGGCGGCGTCCTCGCACGCCGGGTTGGCGGCCAGATAGCCGATGCGCTCGCCGGGGATGCTGAGGCTTTTGGAGAAGGAATAGCACATCAGCGTATCGGCATAATATCGGGCGGGGCAGGGCACCGGGCCGCTGAACGTGATCTCGCGGTAGGGCTCGTCCGAGATCAAAAAGATGTGGTGCCCGTAGGTCTGGCTCGCCCGGGCGAGCAGCGCGGCCAGCTGCCGGAGCGTCTTTTCGCTGTAGACGGCGCCGCTGGGGTTGTTGGGGCTGTTGATGAGCACGGCGGCGGTGTTCGCGTTGAGCAGCGCCTCGAGCGCGGCAAGGTCGATCTGGAAATCCGCGGTGCGCGGCGGCACCACCCTGAGCGTCAGCCCCGCCCCGGCCGCATAGGGCCCGTACTCGGGGAAGAACGGCGCCACGGTGATGACCTCCTGCCCCGGCGTGCCGACGCAGCGCAGCGCGTGGGCCAGCGCGCCGGCGGCGCCCGAGGTCATGAACACATGCTGCGCCGTGTACGGGATGCCGAACCGCCTTTGCAGGCTGGCGGCGACGGCGGCGCGCACGGCGGGCATCGTGGCCGAGGGGCTGTAGCCGTGCAGCGCGACGGTATCGGGGTTTTCGAGCAGCCTTCGGCAGACCTCGGTAAAGTGCGGCGGGCAGGGCACGCTGGGGTTGCCGAGCGAAAAATCAAAGACGTTGTCATAGCCGATCTCGGCCCCGCGCGCGGTGCTCCACTCGCTGAGCTGGCGGATGACCGAGCGCTCCCCGAGCATGGCGCGGTACTGTTGGTTGATCATGACTGGCACGCTCCTTCCTGCCCGCGGGCAAAGCCCGCGACGGTCTCGATGGCCTGGCGGATGCTCTCGGCCACCGGCACGCCGGCGGTGCCGGCGACGATGAGGTCACAGCGGTTGACGGGGATGAGCACCTTTTTGCCCGGCGCGGCGCCGACGGCGGCGGCCATGGCGGGCGTGATCTCGCCGAGCAGCGCGTCGGCGAGCACGATGCCCACCGGCCCGGCGACGGCGTCCGCCGTGCGCACGTTGACGAGCACGGCGTTCTCGCCGGTGGCGGCGAGCCTGGCCCCGCCCTTGCGCATGGCGGCGGTGGCGGCGGCGTTGGTGCCGACGGCCACGAGCTCGGCCTCGGGCACGGCGGCGAGCAGGCCCTCGACCAGCTGTTGGCCGATGCGGCCGCCCTGGCCGTCGATGACGACGATCTTATACGGGTTTGCCATCTGCGGGCACCTCCTGCAAAAGGATGTGTTGGAGCTGCCGCGCCGTCGCGGCCAGCGCGTCGGCGCCGGCGGCGGTGAGCTCCGCCTCGCCGCGGAAGCCCCACAGCACGCCGCAGCAGCGCAGCCCGGCGTTGTGGGCGGTGCGGACATCGACATCGCTGTCGCCGACGAGCCAGGTGCGCGCGGGGTCGGCGTCAAGGGCCGCCAGCAGCGCGCGGGCGGCGGCGGGGTCGGGCTTGGCGGGGACGCCGGGCAGCGCGCCGCGCACGGCGGCAAAGGCCCCGGCGCCGAAATAGTGCTCCACGATGCGTTTGGCCAGTGCGTCGTCCTTGTTGGAGAGCACGGCCATGCGCACGCCGGCGGCCCTCAGCGCGGCCAGCAGGGCCGGGATGCCGGGGTAGGGCGCGGTCTTGTCGGTCATATGGGCGGCATATTCCGCCTCAAACGCGGCCAGCGCCCGCGCCTGCACGGCGGGCGTGCGCTGCTCTTCGGGCGCAAGGCGCTCGACCAGCTTCGGGATGCCGTTGCCCACAAAGTGCCGGTAGGCGCCCGGCGCGTGCGGCGGCCAGCCGAAATCGGCGCAGACGCGCTCGCCCGCGGCGGCCAGGTCGCCGAGGGTATCGAGCAGCGTGCCGTCCAGATCAAAAATGACGTTCCCGGGCATGTGGCCCTCCCCCCTTGCAGCCGGCATCCCCTCTATTATAAAGGCATTTGCCGCCCTCGGCAAGGGGAAAACCACCCGCGCGCGCGGCTTTTTTGCGGCGCATTTGTAAAAAAAACTGGCGCGGGGGGTGCCAAAACCCCGCCGGTATGGTATACTTTGAAATATACAGGCGTTTTTTGCGGAAAGGCGGCGCAGTATGGAGCTCTTTTTCGACCTTTTGAAGGCCATCGTCTACGGCGTGATCGAGGGCGTCACCGAATGGCTGCCCATCTCCAGCACCGGGCACATGATCCTGGCCGAGCAGGTGCTGCGGTTCAGCCTTTCGGACAGTTTTCTCGAGATGTTCCGCGTCGTCATCCAGCTGGGCGCCATCCTCGCGGTGGTGGTGCTGTACTGGAAGCGCCTGTGGCCGTTCTGTGCCGACAACGGGCGTGACAGCGGCCCGCTGGCCCG
This sequence comes from uncultured Gemmiger sp., assembly GCA_947628865.1. GTDB lineage: Bacteria > Bacillota > Clostridia > Oscillospirales > Ruminococcaceae > Gemmiger. The sequence continues at coordinate 825 of CANRBN010000162.1, read as the reverse complement.
TCATATCAAGTGGCCGGTGCTGTGGATGTGGTTCCGCATCCTGGTGGCCTGCCTGCCGGCTGCCGTGCTGGGCATTTTGCTGGACGACTGGATGGATGCGCATCTGTACAACAGCGTGGTGGTCGCCGTCATGCTCATCGTGTACGGCGTCGCGTTCATCCTCATCGAGCTGCGCCCGCGCGCGCCGCGCACCACCAAAATGACGCGCATCACCTACAGGCAGGCGCTCATCGTGGGGCTGTGGCAGGTGCTGGCGCTCATCCCCGGGACCTCGCGCAGCGGCGCCACCATTTTGGGCGGCATGCTGGCGGGCATGAGCCGGCCCGTGGCCAGCATGTTCACGTTCTTTTTGGCCGTGCCGGTGATGGCCGGGGCCAGCCTGCTCAAGGTCGTCAAGTTCTTTGCCGACGGCAACGCCCTCGCCTTTGCCGAGGTGCTGGTGCTGCTGGTGGGCTGCGCGGCGGCGTTCGTCGTCTCGATGCTGGCCATCCGCTTCCTGATGGAGTACGTCAAGCGGCACACCTTTACCGCCTTTGGCTGGTACCGCATCGTGCTGGGCGTGGTGATCCTGGCGGTGTTTGCCATCACCGCCGCGCAGGGCGCCGCCGGCGCGGCGGGCAGCGGCAGCGGCGCCAGCTCGAGCGCCAGCATCTCCGCCTCCGTCTCCGTCCCGACCGAGGAGCCCCCCGTGGGCTGAGCTTTGCGCAAAACAAAATTCAGCAGCCGACCTGTCCGGAGGTCGGCTGCTGTCAGCGTGTCGAGAAACTCGACACGCTGCAAAAGAGGGGCTCGGCTAAGCTGGCTGCGCCAGTCCGCCTGCGCCCC
>CANRBN010000161.1 GCA_947628865.1 uncultured Gemmiger sp. | reverse complement strand
TGCCCGTCGGCCCCACCGGCTACGCCGACAGCCCCTACCAGAGCTGCTCGGCCTTTGCCGGCAACCCCTATTTCATCGACCTTGACCTGCTGCGCGCCGACGGCCTGCTCACCCGCCGGGAATACGAGGATCTGCCCTGGGGCGAGGACGCCGGCGCCGTCGATTACGGGCGCATCTACGAGCAGCGCTTTGGCGTGTTGCGCAAGGCCTTCGCGCGCTTTATGAAGCGCCGCCCGGTGCCCGGCTACGATACCCCCTACGGGGATGACTGGTATCGCTTCTGGTTCCGCGCGGCGGCCTGGTTGCCGGATTACTGCCTGTACATGGCCATCAAGCAGGACAACGGCATGGTCGACTGGCAGAAATGGCCCGAGCCGCTGCGCCTGCGCGAGCCCGCGGCGCTGGCCGATTTTGCGCAAAAGCACGCGGACGACCTTGATTTCTGGGCCTTTTTGCAGTATGAGTTCGACCGCCAGTGGCGCGCGCTCAAGGCGTACGCCAACGGCAAGGGCGTGCGCATCATGGGGGACATCCCCATCTATGTGGCGGCGGATTCCGCCGACGCCTGGGCCGGCGGCGAGCTGTTCGAGATGGACACCGAGGGCCATCCCCTGCGCGTGGCCGGCTGCCCGCCGGACTATTTTGCCAAGGACGGCCAGCTGTGGGGCAACCCGCTGTATGACTGGGCCTACCACCGCTCGACCGGCTACGCGTGGTGGGTGCGGCGGCTGCGGCACGCGCTCTCGATCTACGATATCCTGCGCATCGACCATTTCCGCGGGTTCGATACCTACTGGGCCATCCCGGCGGACGCCCCCACCGCCCGCACGGGCCGCTGGGAGCAGGGCCCCGGCATGGAGCTTTTCAACACGCTGCGCGCCAGCCTGGGCGAGATGCCCATCGTGGCCGAGGATCTGGGCGAGATGTTCCCCTCGGTGCGCAAGCTGTTGGCGGACAGCGGCTTCCCCGGCATGAAGGTGCTGCAATTCGCCTTTACGGGGCAGGATTCGCCCGATCTGCCGCACAACTACCCGCAGCACTGTGTGGCCTACCCCGGCACGCATGACAACAACACCCTCGCCGGCTGGTGGCAGGACGAGCTGAGCAGGCAGGGCCGCGCGCAGGCCGCCGCCTACCTGGCGCTGACCGACGCCGAGGGCGCGCAGGCCGGCCTTTTGCGCGGGGTGCTGGCGAGCGCCGCCGACATCGCCATCGTGCCCCTGGCCGACTGGCTGGGCCTTGGCAGCGATGCCCGCCTCAACATGCCCGGCGAGCCGCAGGGCTACTGGCGCTGGCGCGCGCTGCCCGGCGCGTGTGACAAGGCGCTGGCCCGGCGCATCCGCGCCCTGTGCGCGCGGTATTTCCGCTGCCCGGCCAAATGATCCGTCGCCGCGGTCGCCGCGGACGCACATCGTTTCCTTCAGAAAAGAGATGCCACAAGGGCGCGCCCGCCGCCGGACTTGACCGGCGGCGGGCGTGCTTTCATTGCGCCGTATAATACTGCGCCTGGGCGTGCCAGAGCTCATGGTATTTGCCCCCGGCCTCCGCCAGAAGCTCCTCGTGCTGCCCCTGCTGTACGATCCGCCCCTGGTCAAAAACGAGGATCTCATCACAGAACCGGCAGGAGCTCAGCCGGTGGCTGATATAGATGGCGGTCCTGTCGCCCGAGATCTCGTTGAACCGGGCGTAGATCTCCGCCTCGGCCATGGGATCCAGGGCGGCCGTGGGCTCGTCCAGAACGATGAACGGCGCGTCCTTGTAGAGGGCCCTCGCGATGGCGATCTTCTGGGCCTCGCCGCCGGAGATCTGCACCCCCTCGCCGTCATAATCCCGGTACAGCTGGGTGTCAAGACCCTGCGGCAGGGCGGCCAGCCGGTCGCCAAAGCCGGCGTCCGTCAGCGCTTTGGTCACCCTGGCCCGGTCGTACGCCGCGCTGCCCGCCACGTTGGCCCCGAGAGGCTGGCTCATCAGCTGGAAATCCTGAAATACCACGGCGAAGATGTCCATATAGTCCCGATAGTTGTACTTGCGGATGTCGATGCCGTTTAAGAGGATCTGCCCCTCCCGGGGGTCGTACAGGCGGCACAGGAGCTTGATGAACGTGGTCTTGCCGGAGCCGTTCTCGCCCACGATGGCGAGCCTCCGGCCCACCTTGAATCTCAGATCCACATGGCGCAGCGCCCAGGTATCGGAGCCGGGGTACTTGAACGAAACGTCCCTGAACTCGATATCATACTGCCGGTCGGAACGCTTCTCGGTGGTGAGGGAGCCCTCGTACATGCTGTTGGGGATGTCCAGAAACCGGAAAGTCCGCCGGATATAGCGGGTGGTGCTCCGCAGATTCATCAGCTCTTTCAGCAGCACCCCCGCGCTGCCGGTGAGGGCGGTGACCGCCCCGATGTACTGGGTGGCCATACCCACGCCGAAGGCCCCGGCCCAGGCTTTCAGGCACACGTACAGATACACCGCGCCGGTGGTCAGGGCGGACAGCCCCGCCGCAGCGGCCATCATCAGCCCGCCCTTTCCGGCCTTGACCCTCGCTATGGGGCCGTCGGCGGAGAAGACGCGGTTCTCCGACACGTAGTGGCGGGCCAGGGTCTGCTGGTCATACATCCGAATGTCCAGGGCCCGGGCGACGGACTCGGCGCCGTAGGTCAGAAAGCCGAACGCCCCGTAAATGCGGTTGCCCAGGGTGGCGGCGGCGGACATGGCCTCGGTGCTGCTGGCCTCGTCCGACTTGCCCTGGAGCCAGGGGGCCAGGGCCGTGGGCGCCAGAATGGCTGACCCCAGGGCCAGCAAGCCCACCGGGCCGTCCAGCAGCTTGAGGGGGCCGGTGACGGCGGGGGCGGGCGTCAGGAACAGCCCCGCGCACAGGACCACGGCGCCGATCATGCCCACCGCCGCCTGTACCAGCGTCTCGAAGAAGTACGGGACGTTGATCAGGCCATAACCGGCCCAGTTCTCGTTCTGCTGGATCTGGGCCAGCAGGTCGGCGGTCTCCTGCTTTTCCAGCTCGGCAAAATCCATGCGCAGCAGCTTGTCCTTGTAGATGCTGCTGTAATTGTAGTAATGGGTCTGTTCCCGGGCTTTTTTCCAGCACGTCGTCAGGTGCTGGAGAAGGGCCAAAGCGCCCGTTACCGTTACGGCGATGACGACCCAGCGCCAGAGGACATCCGCCCGCCGGGCTCCCGCCAGCTCGTCGATGATGCGGGCGGAGAAGATCACCGCCGCATAGGGCGTCACGGCGGACACCACCGAGTTGATCCCCATGGACAGGAACACGCCTGGCGTGTAACGCTCCAGCAGCCGAACCGAACGCAGGAAGATCTGCCATGTCTGCCGCCACGTCACGGTTTGCGCATCGTTCTTCATCAAAAAGCCCTCCCCTCCCGGTAGTACCGGCTCTGGATCTCGAACAGATCCGCGTACCCGCCGCCCCGGGCCAGCAGGCTCTCGTGGGTGCCCTCCTCGGCGATGCGCCCGTCCGCCAGGAACAGGATGCGGTCGCAAAAGCGGGTGGAGGCCAGCCGGTGGGAGATGAACACCGAGGTCTTGCCGGCGGTCATATCGTTGTACTTGTGGTAGATGTCGTCCTCCGCGAGTGGATCCAAGGCCGCGGTGGGCTCGTCCAGCACCAGCACCGGGCCGTCCTTGTAGAGGGCTCTGGCCAGCATGAGCCGCTGGGTCTGCCCGCCGGACAGCTCCACCCCGTCCAGGTACACCTTTCGGCCCACATGGGTGTCCATGCCGTGGGGCAGCTTTTCTACCGCCTGCGTGAGGCCCGCCCGGGCAAGACACCGCGCCACCTTGGCGCGGTCGATGCCGTCCACCGCCTGGGCCACGCACTGCGCCACCGTGATGTCCAATTCAGAAAAGTCCTGAAACACGGCGGAGAACAGCTTATAGTATTCCCGCCGGTCAAGCTCCCGCACGTCCACGCCGTTGAAGAGCACCCGGCCCTTGGTGGGATCCAGGAAGCCGCACAGCAGCTTGACCAGTGTTGTCTTGCCGGCGCCGTTGAGGCCCACCACCGCCAGCTTCTCGCCGGGGCGGATGGTCAGGTCGATGCCCCGTATCGTGTC
>CANRBN010000160.1 GCA_947628865.1 uncultured Gemmiger sp. | reverse complement strand
TGGTGACGTGGCCAAGTGGTAAGGCAAGGGTCTGCAAAACCCTCATTCGGCGGTTCAAATCCGCCCGTCACCTCCAAACAGGTATCCTCTGCCGCCGGCAGAGGATATTTTCAAAAAATCCGCCATGGCAAGGAGGTCTTTCCCATGCTCGTGCTCGGGCCCGCGATCCTGCTGTTTGCCGTCGGCCTCGCCGCGCTCATCTTCGGCGGGGACTGGTTCGTCGACGGTGCCACCGGCATCGCCCGCAAATTCCATCTGCCGGAGCTGCTCATCGGCGCCACCGTCGTTTCCATCGGCACCACCCTGCCCGAGGTCATGGTCTCGGTGCAGTCGGCGTTGGGCGGCCACGGCGAGATCGCCTACGGCAACGCCATCGGCTCGGTCATCTGCAACGCCTCGCTCATCGCGGCCATCACGCTGGCGGTGCGCCCCGGCGGCGTTGACCGCAGGACGCTGCGCGTGCCGGTCGCCTTTTTCTTCGGCACCGCCGTGTTCTACGCCGGCATCGCCTACCTGACCGGCACGTTCTCGCGCTGGGTCGGCTTCGTGCTGCTGGGCATCTTTGTCGTGTACATGGTCGTCAACGTCTGGCAGATGAAGAAAAACCCCGCGGACGCCGGCGAGGCCGAGCCGGAAAAGGAGACCCCGCTTTTGCGGGACATCCTGGGCCTTGTCCTCGGCGCGGCGCTCATCGCCGTCGGCGCCAACCTGCTCGTTGACAACGGCACCATCATCGCCGCCGCGCTCGGCGTGCCGGAATCCGTCATCGCGCTCACCTTTGTGGCGCTCGGCACCAGCCTGCCGGAGCTCGTCACCGCCGTCACCTCGCTCATCAAGGGGCACGGCTCGCTGAGTCTCGGCAACATCATCGGCGCCAACATCTTCAATCTGGTGCTCGTCTCGGGCGCTTCGGTCTCGCTGGCGCCGTTCGACGTGCCCACCAGCGCCACCATCGCCGGCATGAATTCCTCGCTCGTGCTCGAGATACCGGTCATGTTCCTCGTCATGCTGCTGCTCACCGTGCCGCCGCTCCTCACCGGCAAGCTCAAGCGCTGGCAGGGCGTCACGCTGCTGTGCATCTACGCGGCCTTCTGCGCCGTACAGTTCACTCTGTAAGCAAAAGCCCCGGCGCCTTGCGGCGCCGGGGCTTTCAGACCGTCGAAAAACCATAAGCAAGCATCTCCCTGCGGCGGCCTGAGGGCAGGCCGCCCTACGTTTGCAACGAAGATGCAATAGATTTGAGACCGTAGGGCGGGGTCCCCTGACCCCGCCGGGATTTAGTGGGCTCTTTTTTGACACGCTGAGCCCCGGCGCCTTGCGGCGCCGGGGGCTTTTGTGTGTTGGGCCTTGGGTCACTGGCCGAGCACCGCGCTGGTCTGCGCATCCAGCGTGAGGGTGCCGCCCTCCAGCACGGCGCCGCCCATGCCGACGGCGGCGTTGAGCGTGCCGGACGGCGCGCCGGCAGCGGCCAGATCCAGCGTGACCGGCTCGGAGCCGGGGTTGTGCACGACCGTGACGGCGGTGCCGTCATACTCGCTCACAAAGCCGCCGGCGGACGTGCCCTCAAACGAGAGGGGCGTATAGTCGCCGCGCGCGATGGCCGGGTTCGCGCGGCGCACCATCAGGAGGCGCTTATAATAATTGTACAGGCTGCCGGCATCGGCCAGCTGCTCCTGCGCGTTGGCCGAGACGCGGTTGTTGGCATCGTAGGTGCTGCCCTCCGGGTCGGCGACGGTATCGCCGTCGCCCCATTCCATCTTGAGGCGGCGGTTGGCGTCGGTGCTGGCGCCCCCGCGCGAGCCGCGCATGCCGAGCTCCTCGCCGTAATAGATGAAAGGCGAGCCGGGGCCCAGGATGTACAGGTTGGCCGCCATCTGCGCCTGCCCGCTGGCGGCGGTCAGATATCCGGCGGCGCGGTCGGTATCGTGGTTGGCGATAAAGGGAACCATCATCGCCTCGGGGTTGAGGGCGTGGATCTCGTCGAGATATCCGTCGACGTAACTCGCGTAGGAGCCCGCATTGCCGCCCTTGGCGACCGAGGCGATGGAGCCGTTGGCCTGGCTGGTCGTAAAATTGAAGCAGTTGAGCGCCGGGAAATACTTATCGGTCACGCCGTCGGCATCCCAGACCTCGGCGACGGTGTAGATGTCGGGCTTGATGGCCTTGAGCTGGTCGATGTACCACACCCAGAAATCGCCGCTGCGGACATTGTCGCCAAAATAGATGTACTTGGCCGCGTCAAAGCGGAAGCCGTCGAGCCCCAGGTCAAGATAGTGCCTTGCGACCTCGACGACGGCCTCGCGCACGGCGTCATTGTCATAGTTGAGCTCGGGCATCTCGGTCGAGAAATTGCACTCATAGTATTCGTCGGTGCCGGGGATCCTGGCGAACGCGCGCCCGCCGGGCACTTCGCCCTCCCGTGCCCAGGTATAGTAATCGTAATAGGGGTCGGCGGTATCGCCGTTTTGGTGCGCGTCCACAAAGGCCAAAAACCACGGATTGTCGGTGCCGGTATGGTTGAGCACCATGTCCATGATGAGCTTGACGCCGCGCTCATGGCAGACCTCGGCCAGCTCCTTGAGGTCGGCCTCGGTGCCGAACGCCGGGTCGACGGCGTAGTAATCGTCCACGTCGTACTTGTGGTAGCTCTTGGAGGTCAGCACGGGGGAGAGCCAGATGCCCTCGATGCCAAGGCTCAGCCCGTCGGCGCCGTCGCCGTCGTTGAGGTAATCCATGCGGTCGATGATGCCGCGCAGATCGCCTGTGCCGTCGCCGTCGGAATCCGAAAAGCTGCCGACGAAGATCTCATAAAAGACGCGGTAATTGTCGCTCGGCATGGCGGTGTCGGCGGCAACGTCGGTCACGGCGTATTCGCCCGCCGGGGCGGCGGGCTCCGTGTTTGCCGCGGCGCTGCCGGCGCCGGAGGCCGGGGCGGTATCGGCGGGCGTGCCCGCATGGCAGGCGCACAGCATAAGCGCCAGCGCCAGAGCGAAAGCAAGGTGTTTTTTCATGGTCGATCCCTCCGCAGCGTGGTAAAAATCAGCAAGACTGTGCCCTTATTATGATATCGCCGCGCGGGAATTGTCAAGTCAAAAATCCGACGATGCCGCGCTTGCCAACGGCGCGGATGTGTGCTATTGTAAGGTACGAGGTGGGGCATATGCCGCAAAACATCGTGGAACTGTATACGCCTGAGGAGCTTGCGCGGCTGACGAAGCGCGTCAAGGCCCATCTGACGGCGCTCATCGTGCTGGCGCTGGCGGCGCTCGCCGCGTGCATCGCGCTGGCTGTGGCGGCCGGCACCGGCAACGCCGAAAAAATGGAGCTGGTGGCGGTCATCATCAGCACGCTGGCGGGATGGGTGTGCATCTATGACGGCGTGTTCATCGTCGGAGCGGGCCGAAAGGAGCTCGCCCACGCCAACATGCTGCGCTCGGAGCCCCGCACGCGCGTCGAGGGCGCCGTGACGGTCACGGCGGAGCGGTTCCGCATCCGCAGCAGCGTTTCGGTCTGCCGCGTGCACATCGAAACGCCGGACGGCGGGCAGGACGCCCTTGTGCAGGAGGGTCACGCCAGGCTGCTCAAAGATCCGCGCATCACCGCCGTGTACACCGTGCACGGGTATGTGGCGGCTGTGGAGGTGGGCGCATGAGAGTGTTGAAAAACATTTTTTCCCAGCTGCACAGCTTTGTGCTGTGGGCGCTGGCCTCGGTGATGCTGTGGGGCTGGATCTTCGGCATGGCGACCGACACCACCTTTGACAAAAAGATCATGGTCTTCTGCCATGTGCCGCAGATGGAAGACACCGAGCTGGCCCTGGAGCTCGAAAAAGACCTGCCCGACGGCATCAAGATGGTGCAGGTGCATACGTTCGACTATGTGATGTTCGATACGCTTTCCATCGAGCGGGCCGACGTGCTCATCATCCCGGCCATCGACGTGCCGGAGATGGCAGAGGAGATCCTGCCGCTCGACGGGCAGGGCGACGCGCCCGTCTATGACCCGGCCACGGGGCAGGGAATATTGACGGAGTACATCACCTATGACGATACCGAGTACTATCTGTATCTCGGCGCCTCCTCCGCGCACCTTGAGGACGGCGCCGCCGAGACGATCGCCCGGCGGCTGCTGGAGATGTAAAAGCTTCATATGGCTTCCCCCTCCGGGGGAAGCTCAGACTGTCGAAAAACCATAAGCAAGCATCTCCCTGCGGCGGCCTGAGGGCAGGCCGCCCTACGTTTGCAACGA